>VGGM01000311.1 GCA_016868515.1 Bacteroidota bacterium
CTCATCCTCAATGTTATGAGCGAGCCTGGCAAAAGAGTAAAAGTAGTAGTTGATTTGTGGTATTAACCTTCCAATATTGATTGAGTTGGCCGAAGAGAGATTGAGATAGTCGAGATCTCTGTCGTTAAAAGCCTGCTTAACCAGAGCCTGGCAATCATCGAATTTGCCATTTAGGGAGAGAATCCGGATGTTTTTCCCAAGGGTTGTCATTTGTTTCCTTTGACGGGCTGTTACCTCTCCATGTGGGAAAAGCACAACCACCTGAATAGAATCGAGGCCATAAAAGGCATTTGCAATGGCACTGCCGGTATCGCCCGAGGTGGCTGTTAATATCAAAAGCCTTCGCTTATCTTTTTGAAGATAGTAGTTAATTAAACGGCCCATCATTCGTGCGGCAAAGTCCTTAAACGATGCTGTTGGGCCACCGTCAAGCCTCATCACGTACTTGTTCTCGTATACATGCTCAAGGGGAACCGGAAAATCATAGGCATCCTTCACAATCTTTTCAAGATCGGCTGAGGGTAAATCTTCCCTTAGGAACTTTGATGAAACATGAAAGGCTATATCGGCATAATTCATACTCCTGAATGAGGAAATCTCATCCCCTGAAATCCCTGGTATACATGAGGGCATATAAAGGCCACCATCGGGAGCCAGTCCTTTCAGAAGTGCCTCACTGAAGCTTACCTCAGGTGAACGCAGATTGGTTGAATAGTATTTAATCTTTTCAGCCATTTAGTCATGGTTTTTACTTTAGTAATGCCGATGAGGCTCCTCCTGCCGAATACTCCGGGGATGATTTGCTAACAGGCTTTCCGTCCAGAACGCCCAGAGCCATCTCAATATCTGAGATAATGTCATCGGGGTGTTCCATTCCGACGCAGAGGCGGATCAGATTTCCGGGTATACCGGCAATTTTTCTTCCCTCCTCTCCCTGCTGCTGGTGAGTAGAAATGGCGGGTATAGTGGCCACCGACTTGATCCTGCCCAGATCGGTTGCACGCCATATGCGCTGAAAGGCATCAAACACATCGCGGGTTTGCCTGATGGACCCTTTTACCCTGAATGACATCAGGTGACCGTAGCGATTGACCTTCTCTCCATATAATTCGTCGTGCTCAGAATCCACAAGGAACATGTATTCACTGGCAAGTTTATGCAGTGAGTGATTCTCAAGTCCGAGGTAGTCCACATGCTCAACATGCCTGTGATTGTTAAGATAATGGGCGACTTTCATAGTTGAACGGCTCATCACATCCATGCGCGCTCTTATGGTACGCATGTCATTCAAGGCAAGTATGGCATTCATGGGTGAAATATTCGGTCCATTGTCCCTGTTGGGAAGGAGTTTCAGATATCCACAAAAGTCAGCCTTCATGGCGGGGTTGTCAATGTTTGAGGCAATATCTTTCTTGGCTATTACCGCTCCGGCAATGCCAAAACCACTTGTAAAAAGCGACTTTGTAACCGACTGTACCACAATATCGGCACCATATTCAAGGGGGCGCAAAAGTGCCGGCGTGGCAACAGTGGAATCAACAATTAAGGGCAGGTTGTACTTATGGGCAAGGTCTGCGACTTTTTTAATATCGAAAAACGCCTGGGAGGGATTACTAGGCAACTCACCGTAGAGAAAACGTGTATTCTCGTCTATTTTCGATTCCCATTCATTCAAATCCAATGAATTGATCACCTTTCTCCATTCAATATTCTTCTCGTGGTCCTTGCGAATGGCGAACTGCTGGAATGTACCACCGTAAACCTGGCAGGTTGCCACGAAATTCAGCTTAGCATTGGGTTTACGGGGATCAACTATCAGAAAAGGGTCGACTGCACTTTGAACAGCTGCCATTCCCGATGCAGTAGCGACACAACCTGCCTCTACACTGCAATTATAGGATTCAAGCAGGGCCAATACACCCTCGTAGTAATAAACTGATGGGTTGGCAATTCGTGCATAGCACCAGGTAGGAATCTGGTAAGAGAGTGCTGCTTCCATCTCGTCAGAATCCCTGTAAGTTTGGGATGTTGACATGTAAACGGGTTCAACAATGGAGCCCTGATTAAAATCAAGAGCCTCCTGCATCGAATAAATTCCATGCACAGCAATTGTGTCGAACCTGCATTGCCTCATTCGTTCAATGTGTGCCTTGTGCCAGGCCATAGCTCTCTGGCCTGCCTTTATGTAAAAATCGGTTCCTTTGTTCATGGGGTTTTCAGGGTTGGTTTTCTCAAAAATATTTACAAATAGCAAATAATACAATTATTCGGTATCATATTATTGAAGTATCGCAAATAACATAGCACCGAAAAGATTGCTTCGGACCTTCAAACTGAAACTCCAATGAGGAAATGGGCACTGGCTTACCCATTATGTCTGTACAAATGTGCCTGATCTCCTACAAAGGAAGTTCCTCAACTTATTGAATTATCTTTATGCTTTACAAACAGCCAAACATATGAAAAAGTATTTCTTAATTCTGGGGTTAAGCATTCTATTGATTTCATGTAAATCAACTTCAACCGATCGTTCTGAGGGGAAAGATGCCGCGATTTTTAGTAGCGTCGGAGAATCCGCTTCCAGGACTTTCTGGAACAGGTTAATGGTTTTACAGGGAAAGACATTTGAAGGTCAGTTGGTAAGTGCACCTGCCAATGATGATTTTACAGGCAAAAGATTGGTTATGCATGTGCTTTATTGCGATGATGAAACCATTTTAATACCATTTAACGTCGGAGATAACTTATCGAGGACCTGGGTTTTCAAATACCAGAATGGCAGAATCGAACTGAAGCATGATCACCGGATGGAAAATGGTGATAATGATGAGATTACCATGTATGGTGGCACCACTACAAGCGAAGGAGTTCCAGATATGCAGGTTTTTCCGGCCGACCAGGAAACACTTGATCTGATTCCGGCAGCATTTTCGAATATCTGGTGGGTAACTGTTGACAGTACTACCTATACTTATAACCTGAGGCGCATTGGCACAGACAGAGTATTTACTGTTGCATTTGATCTGACCAGAGAAATTGAAAAACCTTCACCTTCGTGGGGGTGGGAAGATTTTGAGAAGAAGTA
>VGGM01000312.1 GCA_016868515.1 Bacteroidota bacterium
CCCTCCCTTAAGCATTCGCTTCACGATTTTGTTTACCAGGGCTTCAATCTGGGGTATAGCCTCCCTTACAGCAATGTGTACTTTGGCATCTTCGCTGTTTATGCTCGCAAGCAACTCGTGAACCGACATCTTCTCAAGATTGTCGAAGTTGGAAGGAGATTCAGTTATGCTGATCAATGGTTTTTTCTCGGAGGAACTAATCATTTCGGATTCAGTGGGTTTTATTTAGGTGGTACCTGATAAGATCAGGCATTGGTGCCTCTGTTATAACCCCCGGCATAAGGTTGTAATATCTGAGCCTTTCAGTAAGTATTTCACGAAAATGGAAAGCAATTCCACCGGTAAAGTGTACCATGCTTTCAGTTGCTTCAGGGTATTGCAGAATATTCCTGGTTATGAACTCATCGAGAGAGGTCACTGCAATTTTCCGGATTCCGGGAGTGTCCAGATTTCCCGAAAGAAACCGTGCAAACTGACCCAGGTACCTGCTGGGTAATGGTTTCCGGTAGACATTATCGAGGATTTCAGCCTGATTGGTCTGGTATGTGTCAAAGAAGGCACTTCTGATATCTCCGGGAAGCTGATTCTTGAGTATGTCGGCAACAAGACGCCGTCCCATTGAGGCGGCACTGCCTTCGTCACCAAGTATATATCCCAGCGGCGGAACATTCGTTATCACACTGTTGCCGTCGTAATAGCATGAGTTTGAACCTGTGCCCAGTATGCATGCAATACCCGGATCATCCTTACACAGGGCCCTGGCAGCTCCCAGCAGGTCGCTGCCCACAGAAATCGCACCTGCCGGAAATAGACCGGCCAGAGCCTCCCGTATGATATTCTCCTTTTCGGTTGTATTACAACCTGTACCGTAGAAATAGAGATGGTCAAACCTCTTGCCGGCAATCCGGCCCAGCCCTTCAGCCATAATTGCAGATATTTCGCCCGGAGAGGAGTGATATGGGTTGATGCCGCGTGTAAAAACAGAATCATCTGCACTTCCTCCCTGAAGAACAACCCATTCAGCTTTGGTTGATCCGCTGTCGGCAATTAGTATCATTCTGCTTTTGCGTAAAGGTATGTATAAAAAAAATCAGGCAAAGATGCTCTTTTTTACCCAACCTTCAATACAAATGTATATATAAAAATTGAAAGAAAAATGATTTTTGTAGGATGTATGACATATTTGAAAAAACTTCATATTTTTGAGCTGTATAGCTTCACAATAACACCTGACCTTAATCAAAATGAGAGTAGCGTTCAACAGGGTATTTGTTTTTGTGGTAACTATTTGTTTTACTGTAGTTTCTGCAGTAGAATCACAAGAGCTTGCCAATCGTGACATAAGGGCCGGTGAGCGACTTGAATCATGGTTAAACCCCTTTAACGGTTATATTCACATAGCACGGCCCCGGGTTGATTCGGTAACCCGAACCCGGGGGAGCAATGTACTGAATGTCTACTTTCATCCTTCCCTGTCATATTATCCGCTGAGAGAGAGTGATTTACCGCTGCTGTCAGCATCCCTGGCTGATGCTCTGGGCAGGAGATACCGGAAGTTCACCTTTATTATATATACAAATGGTTACAGGGTTGAACAGCTGGTTCCGAATATTTTCAGGGAAGAACTGGCTCCTGATCAATCAAGGATAATACCATACGAAACAGACAGAACCGGTGTTGTGCAGAGGCCTGACCAGTATTCTCCACCATTGGGGCTGACAGGCAGAAATATCGCTTTGTGGCAGAGTCACGGCTACTTTTACGAAGCCAGCCTTGACAGGTGGGAATGGCAGAGGGCAAAGCTTTTCGGCACCGTTGAGGATTTATCGACCATGGCCTATGTTATACCCTACCTTACCGGCATGCTTGAGCGGGCAGGGGCAACCGTCTTTTTGCCGAGGGAGAGGGACGTGAGTGCTCATGAGGTGATTGTCGACAATGATATATCATCAGGTTCATCATTGTTCTCTGTTTCGCTGAATGTTGCTGTTGAACCTGCGGGAAGGGGCTTCCTGCGGGCTGATACACTGTACAGTTACCAGAATCCCTTCAGGCTGGGTACCGCCCTGCGTCTGCGGCAGGGTTCAGCAGCGTTTGTTCCTGAAATACCTGAAACCGGCGAATATGCCGTATATGTTTCATGGCCTGCCTCACCCGATAATACAACAGCTGCCGGGTATCGGGTTAACCATACCGGGGGAACCAGGGCCTTCGTTGTGAACCAGACTGTTGGCGGACCGACATGGTTTTACCTTGGCACCTTCCATTTCAGGCAGGGAATTGATTCGGTAAACGGCTCGGTGACCATTACGGATGCGTCAGGCAGAGGGATGCCTGTGGGGCTCGACGCAGTTAAATTCGGAGGAGGTATGGGACACGTTGCGAGGAAGCCCGCTGGTGCTATTCTGCCCAATCAGCGTTCCGTTGATGCCCTGGTTCCACCGCAACCTGAGGTTAATACGGGAGTTGCCTCATTCAGCTGGAAAACGAGCGGTAAACCAAGGTTTGCCGAGGGTGCACGCTACTGGCTGCAGTACGCCGGCATGCCCGACACGCTGGTGTACTCACCTAACGGATACCGTAACGATTACAATGACGACTATATGTCGCGGGCGCTATGGGTAAACTACCTGTCAGCCAGCCCGGGCGATGACCATGAGCGTCCGAAAGGTCTTGGAATACCGCTCGACATAGCCTTTGCTTTCCATACCGATGCCGGAATAACTGCCAATGATTCAATTATCGGAACACTGGCCATCTATTCCACTGCCAGCAACGCCGGAGTGTTTCCGGGAGGCCAATCGAGAATGGCCAGCCGCGACCTGTGCGACATCATCCAAACACAGATAGTCAGCGACCTGAGAGTGGGTTTCAATCCTGAATGGACCCGGCGTGGATTATGGGACCGCAGCTATTATGAGGCCCGAATGCCAAACGTACCGGCAATGCTTCTCGAACTGCTTTCTCACCAGAACCTGGCCGATCAGATGTATGGCCTCGACCCCAGATTCAGGTTCGCAGTAAGCCGGGCCATATACAAGGGCATACTGAAGTACTTCTCTTACAAT
>VGGM01000313.1 GCA_016868515.1 Bacteroidota bacterium
CTTGCTTTCATCTCTTTTCTGAGAGCCGCAAGTCTCTTTTTCGAAGTATTCATGGGGTACTGTTTAAGCTCAGAACCCCAAAGATACTTTTCCTGCAGTAATATCAGACACTCTTCACTTCAGAAACCAGCCTCTCAAGAATCTCCTTTGCATCTCCGAATAGCATTCTGGTTTTGGGGTGGCAGAAGAGGAAATTGTCAATAGCCGCGTAACCCTTTCCCATGCCACGTTTGACTACGATTATACTTTTAGCATCGCGTGCCTTTATAATCGGCATTCCGAAAATGGGGCTCGAACGATCATCCTCGGCTGCCGGGTTGACTACATCGTTTGCTCCCACAACAATAACCACATCGGTGTCGGGAAGCTGAGGGTTAATCTCATCACTCTCCACAAGCTTACTGTAGGGCACATCTGCCTCCGCCAGAAGCACATTCATATGACCCGGCATTCTTCCTGCAACCGGATGAATGGCATATTTAACCTCAACACCCTTTTCGGTAAGCAGTTTATCCAGATCGTGGCATGCATGCTGTGCCCTCGCAACTGCCAGACCATATCCCGGCACAATAACAACTTTCCTTGAGTAGCTGAGCTGAATGGCCGCATCGCTTATTCCAGCTTCCCTGGCCAGGCACTCAGTGTAACCCGTGGCCCCGGTTCCCCCGCCAAATGCCCCGATAATAACGTTGAGAAGCGACCGGTTCATTGCACGGCACATCAGTATCGTCAGAATCGTGCCTGCCGATCCGACCAGTATACCACCGGTCAGCATCACCTGGTTACCGTAAAGGAACCCGCCCATGGCTGCCGCAACCCCGGTGAAGGAGTTCAGCAGTGATATCACAACAGGCATATCGGCACCCCCGATGGGCATGACGAACAGCACACCATAAATGAGTGAGATAGCGAAAAGTATGTACATGAAGGCAGTTAGGGTCGCCGGAGTGCCTGAACTGTTCATTATCAGTACAATAAATGCAGCCAGCACAACCAGTAGTGCGGTATTGACATAACTCAGCCACCCTGCTCTTATGTCATTTATCCTGCCGTCAAGCTTGCCGAAGGCAACCATACTGCCCGAGAATGAAACCGATCCTATAACAAGGGCCAGCAATATGGCCAGGACGTAGCCGCCTGCCACACCATCGCTTTCGGCTGCAGAATGATTGATTTCTGAAAATTCGATAAGTGAAATTACCGCTGCTGCTGCACCTCCCATTCCGTTGAAAAAGGAAACCAGCTGAGGCATTGCCGTCATCTTTACCCTGAGAGCGATGGCCCACCCGATAGCCGTTCCGGCGATTATGGCTGCAACTATCCAGCCAACGTTGCCTATCGGCTCCCCATCCTTGCGGTGGAGGATAATAGTGGCAAGAATGGCAAGGCTCATACCGGCCGCGGCTATGAGATTGCCACGACGGGCAGTGTCGGGACGGCTGAGCATTTTCAAACCAACAATGAACATTGCCGAGGCAAGCAGGTAAATAATCTCCAGAACAGAGTCTCCTGTATTGAAGTTATTTGTCGCAATATTGAATCCCATATCTTCCATAATCGCACAGGGTGCTTCTCCTATTTCCTTTTCCTGAACATTTCAAGCATTCGGTCTGTAACCACAAAACCACCTACAACATTGAGTGTTCCGAGTACCACAGCCAGAAAGCCCAGAATCATGGCAGCGGTAGTTTCAGCGTGGCCCATCACAATAATAGCACCGATAATAACCACACCATGTATGGCATTCGCACCCGACATGAGTGGAGTGTGAAGAACGGCAGGCACATTGCTGATAACCTCAATGCCAAGGAATACAGAAAGCACCACAATAAAAATGATGTCGCGATTCAGGTAGGTAAATTCAAGTATCTTTTCCATATCTATTTATCCTCAATGCTCAGGAGTTGCTTTACTCTTTTGCTGTGATATGCCCCTTCATGAACCGCGCACACCGCATCAATGATGTCATCTTCGAAATTAAGTGCTGTTCTGCCTTCTGCATTTACCAGCAACTTCAGGAATGCTGTGAGATTGTTACCGTACATCTTGCTTGAATCGAATGGCATTTCAGAAGGGTAATCTGATTTCCCTACAATAGTGACACCGTTATGATTGACGGTAGTGCCATCCCGGGTCAGTTCACAGTTGCCCCCTGTTGATGCTGCAAGGTCAATTATTACTGACCCTTTCTTCATCGATTCAACTGTGGCTTCCGTAACCAGAACAGGCGCCCGCCTGCCGGGTATCTGTGCGGTAGTGATAATTATGTCGGCAGCAATGGCCCTTTCACGTATAAGCTCACGTTGTTTCCTCCTGTACTCTTCTGTCTGTTCAACGGCATAGCCGCCTGCTTTGCTGTCGTCAATACTGCCTTCCACTTCTATGAACCTGGCCCCTAGGCTCATGACCTCTTCCTTAACGGCCGGTCTGACATCAAAGGCCTCTACCACGGCTCCAAGCTTCTTTGCAGTTGCTATTGCCTGCAACCCGGCAACACCGGCGCCAAGCACCAGAACCCGGGCCGGTTTGATGGTTCCGGCAGCAGTCATGAACATCGGGAAAAAGTGAGACAGTCTGCATGCAGAATCAAGCACTGCCTTGTAACCCGAAACGGTTGCAAGCGATGACAATACATCCATTGACTGGGCCCTTGTAGTTCTGGGCATAAGATCGAGCCCGGCCACTGTAAGCCCGCTCTTCATGACACTCTCAAGCCAATCGCGATTTTCGGCAGGATTCAGTATCGTAACCAGAATCTGACCCTTCCTGAAACTGTCAGGGCCATCATTGAGGGGAGGAGTAACGGTAAGCAATATATCACCTGAGGATAGTATTTCTTCCCTGGTGGCAATTATTGCACCTGCCTTCTCGTACTCCGTATCGTGCGTAAAGGTTCCCTCACCGGCTCCCTTCTCAACCATCACCGAAGCTGAAATACCGACAAGCCAGGTGATCTCCGCTGGAAGTAATGCCACGCGTCTCTCATTTCCTGGTTCCCTGAGAATGCCTGCTGTCATTTCTTCTACTCTTAATAATTGTCCTATATCCCATAAACAGTATCATGT
>VGGM01000314.1 GCA_016868515.1 Bacteroidota bacterium
CTTCTACTATCGTTTTCAGCGGAGTTCCCATTTCAACCTCAACAATACCGGTAAACCTCGACCTCCCGGCAAGTGCGAACACCTTGGTACCGCTGCTCCCTTCAGTGCCCATCGACCCGAACCACTCTGGTCCGTTTTTCATTATCAGCGGAACATTCATCAGCGTCTCCACATTATTAATCACAGTCGGCTTACCAAAGAGCCCCGATGTGGTTGGATAAGGAGGTTTGAGCTCGGGCATGCCCCTCCTGCCCTCCAGACTCCTTATCAGGGCCGTCTCCTCGCCACATACAAAAGCCCCGGCATCGATGGCAATGTGTATCTCAAGATTGAATCCGCTCGAGTAGATATTGTGGCCCAGCAAACCTAAATCCCTTGCCTGTGATACCGCTCTCCTTACAGTTTCAGTAGCCTTGTCCGAACCCGACCTGATATAGATGAAAGCTGTCGATGCCCCTGTGGCATATGCAGCTATCGATATACCCTCAATCAGCCGGTGGGGGTCGCTCTCCATGATTGTCCTGTCGGTGTACCCTCCCGGGTCACTCTCCTTGGCATTGCAGATAAGATACTTGCCGGAACCCGATGTGTTGAGTGCATACTTCCACTTCAGTCCGGTCAGGAAGCCGCCACCGCTTCTTCCCCTCAAACCGCTCTTTTCGATAATCTCACAAACTTCATCGGGAGTATAGTGTCTTATGGACTTAACAAATGTTCTGTATCCGCCTCTGGCTATATACTCCTCAATGCTTGAAGGGTCGTAGCAACCACAGTTCGATAGGATAACCCTCTTCTGGAGGGCAAAATAGGGGTGATCATCAATAAAAGGTATCCCGTGCCATGTTTCAAAACCTTTCGAACCCGACTGGCCAACCAGGTCCTCATCAGGAATATCATTATGAAAGACCGCGTTCAGCAGGGCATCTACCTTCTCCTCAGTGATATTTCTGAAAACAAGTTTGTTCTTGCCTGGCAGTTGAATGCAGACCAGTGGTTCAAAATTTGCAGGACCGCTGCAGCCGGTGCCTACCACATCAGAAGTTGTTTCCATCTCTGTCAGGTAAGCTCTTACAGCCGCTTCGGTCTTACCAGCTCCTGCTATCAGGCTGCTGGTACCCGATGATATGTAAATCACCGGAATACTAACCCGCTCACGTCTGATCAACTGCAACTCACGCTCAACTTCCGAAGGAAGTACATCACTCGCTGTCAGCAGCACCTTATCGATAAGATATTTCCTCCTGGCTTCCATAGGTGCCGGTTAGCTAATTATCAATCAAATGCTTAAGTCTCTTTATCATGGCAGGAATCTGATCACTCTTAACCCCTGTATGGTACTCACCGTTAACCTCTATCACAGGTCCGATACTGCAGCTACCCATGCAGGTAACTACCTCGTAGCTGAACCTGCCATCGCGTGTTGTTTGTCCGGGTTCAATTCCCAGCTCTTCCTTCAATGATGCCAGCACCGGCCCCGATCCGTTCATAAAACAGGAAGTGCCATGACAAACCCTCAGATGAACCTTACCTGCCGGAAAGAACCGGAACTGATCATAAAACGTGGCCAGGCCATAAATCTTCGTGGTGCTGATGCCCAGCAAACTGCCCAGCCTGACTATCGAATACTCTGAAATGTGGCCGGCTTTCTCCTGTATCTCCTGCAAAATTGGAATCAAATCTTCCTTCCTGCCTTGTTTATAGCGGCCAAATATTTCATCTATAACACTTTCCATTCAGGGACTTTAAATTAAATCAACAATGCCAACAGCAAATATACTAATTTATTGTTACAAAATAAACAATGTTATTTTAATAACAGTAAATTTGTGACAGCAAATTATCCGGTTATCAATTGTTTTTACCGGCAATTTGTGTAACTTTACTAATTACCTCTCCCGCTCCGGGGCGGGTGAGCTGAATGCCGGAATGAACAAAAAATATGAATTGCAGGTTTGCCTGGGAAGCTCATGCTTCTCGCGCGGTAACAGGGATCTTATTCTGTTTGTAAAGGATTACCTGAAAAAGAATCATCTTGATGACCGTATTGTGTTCAGGGGTTCGAGGTGTATGGGACACTGCAGCGATGGCCCCGTAATTGTGATTAACGGAAGGGTGATAGACAATGTCTTGCTGTCAGAGATAGAATCTATCCTCGACAATGAATTCGGAAACCTGATATAATTGTACTTGTCATGCTTAAGATAGATCCTGAGATATACATAAACGAAGAGAGGTGCAGGAATTCATATTCCTGCGTCAGGGTATGTCCGGTGAGCGCCATAGAGGTACGTTCAGACAGGAAGAACCCTGCGATAATTCCCGGCAGGTGCATTGGTTGCGGGTTATGCTTTGTGTCGTGCAAACCTTCTGCCATTGAATTCCGCGACTCGGTAAGCCGGGTTCGTGAACTGCTAGGGTCAGGCCGGAAGACAGCTGCCCTGATAGCTCCAAGCATAGCATCTGAATTCGAAGATATCACCGACTACAGGAAATTTGTCGGAATGGTCAGGGCTCTCGGATTTGATTATGTATATGAGGATTCATTTGGTGTTGACCTTATAGCCGCTGCATATGCCGTTCTTTTCGAGAAGTCGGGGGGCAAATATTATATTACCGCCAACTGCCCTGCCGTTGTCAAACTGATAGAGCGGCATTTTCCGGAGCTTGTACCCAACCTGGCCCCGTTAGTCAGTCCCATGGCGGCAACCGCTATGGTTGTCAGGGAAATACATAAAGGAGATATCGCACCTGTATTTATTGGTCCCTGTATTGATGCCAAGGACGAGGCCTTACTTTACAATGGCGGAAAACTTGTTGAGAGCGTTCTGACTTTTATAGAGTTGCGCCGCATGTTCGACGTGATGAAGATACAGGAGAGGCAGGTAACAATGTCGGAATTCGATCCCCCTTTCGGCAACTGGGGCGCCTTATACCCGCTTCCTGCCGGAATTGTCCAGGCCGGCGGAATAAAGCGCGACCTGGCCACTAGTGAGGTAATTACAGCGTCGGGCAGAGAAGATGTAATGGCGGCAATCAGGGAATTTGACAAATATATTG
>VGGM01000315.1 GCA_016868515.1 Bacteroidota bacterium
AGGCTGGCTGTTTCTTTATGAAGGGCTCACCAAGGTATTCAATCCCGACTGGACATCGGCTGGCTTTCTTCTTGATTCGGGGGGGCTCTTTGCAGGTTTCTTCCGGTCGCTGGCTGCAACCCCGGAGATTCTGGGCCTCGTTGATTTCCTGAATGTGTGGGGACTGACAGCCATTGGTCTGGGGCTTATCGCAGGGTGTCTTACCAGGGTAGCATTGATATCGGGTATGGTTTTGCTTGGGGTTTATTACCTGTCGCACCCGCCTCTTGCGGGAGTAAGATATGCAACGCCTTCCGAAGGAAGCTACCTGTGGGTTAACAAGAACCTGGTTCAGATGGCTGCAATGCTGGTACTCTGGTATTTCCCTTCTGAAAGAGTTTACGGTTTGGACAGGTTTATTCACAGAATCAGGTAACAGGAAAATCAGGAATCTGATATGGCAGAAAATGATAGAGGAACCGGGATCAATATGGATGATGAAGGCAGATTGAGCCGGAGAGATATTCTGAAAGGTCTGGCAACAGTACCTGTTCTGGGAGCTTTTGCCTACGCTTTTATAAGGAAGAGACGGTATGACGCCCTGTTGAGAAGAAACATTCTCAACAGTGTAGATATGACAGCCACCTCTCCGCAATCAGAACCGGCTCCGGTAACCGGCAGACGGTTAAGGCTTGGCATCATCGGTTTTGGCATCAGGGGACCACAGATAGCCAAGGCGGCAGGATTCCTGCACCCTGCCGATGTTGACGCCCTGAGAGAAGCAACTGTGAATAACAGCAGCGATACCAGGTACGCCGAGTTCATACAGCAGGATGACCTCAATGTGGAAGTGAAAGGAGTGTGCGATATATTCTCGGTTTACGCGGAACTGGCGAAGGAGACTGGTGCCAATCTGTACAAATCGGGACGGGACGGCACGAAGGGTGACGAACCCGCTGTTTACAGGAACTACAGGGAACTGATTGCATCACCCGATATTGACGCAGTTATTATTTCAACACCCGACCACTGGCATGCCCCTATGGCTATTGAAGCAGCCAGGGCAGGCAAACACGTTTATTGCGAAAAACCTCTAAGCTGGTCGGTGCAGGAAACATACGATCTCAGGCAGGCAATAAGGGACTCAGGCATAGTGTTCCAGCTCGGTCACCAGGGAAGGCAGACTGAAGCCTACCTGAAGGCAGCAGAAACGATTTCGAAAGGGGTAATTGGTAAAGTAAACCTTATTGAGGTAACAACAAACCGCAACGATCCCAACGGTGCATGGGTTTACCCGATTCACCAGCAAGCCTCGCCCGAAACCATTGACTGGCAGCAGTTTATTGGTCAGGCACCATGGCATGATTTCAGTCTGGAGAGGTTTTTCAGATGGAGATGCTGGTGGGATTACAGCACCGGGCTCTCAGGCGATCTTCTTACTCATGAGTATGATGCGATGAACCAGATATTTGGATTCGGAATACCCGATACTGCAGTATCGTCGGGGGGGATCTACTACTTCAAGGATGGCCGGACGGTTCCCGATGTGCTTCATACTGTATTTGAATTTGAGAAGGAAGAATTAACCCTGCTTTACAGTGCAACCCTGGCCAGCAGCAGGGCAAGAGGCAAGGTAATAATGGGCCACGACGGGACCATGGAACTGTCTGATTCACTGACGGTATTTGCCGACAGGGCATCAACAAGGTATGCCGCTGATATTAAGGCCGGAATTATCAATCCCGATTTACCGGTGCTGTCATACACACCAGGCCGTAAGAACATCGATGCTGTTACATCGGCTACTGAACAGTATTTTGCCGGCAGGGGCCTTCTCTATACCTACCGCGGGGGAAGAAGGATGGATACAACCCATCTTCATCTCAGGGAGTGGCTCAGCTGCATCAGGGATGGAGGTACGCCATCATGTAATATTGAACAGGGATTTGAAGAGGCAATTACCGCACATATGGGAACAATATCTTACCATGAGAGCCGTAAGGTGAGATGGGACAGAGAGAATGAGAAAATAATCTAACCCCTGAAATATGGAAACACGACGCTCCTTTATCAGAAAATCAGGCATGGCACTTACCGCCGCAGCACTGGTGTCCACAACGGCCTTCAGAAATACTGACCCGAAAACAGGTTTGGCCCTCTACACTATCAGGCAGGATATGTCACGCGATGCTGCCGGCACCCTGGCTGCGGTGGCCACGATGGGCTACAACTGGGTTGAGGCTGCTTCCTACTCTGAAGGGAAGTTTTACGGAATGGCTCCGGCAGATTTCCGCAGGAGTGTTGAGGGTAACGGACTAAAGCTCATCAGCACCCATAATGGCATTAACAGGGATAATGCTGATAAGATGACAGACGATGCTGCAGCTGCAGGTCTTAAGTATCTGATTCTACCGTCCTTACCCGGAGCATGGAGCAGGACCCTGGATGGATTCCGGGAGGCTGCAGATTTCATGAATTATGCAGGAGAACTATGTAAATCGAAGGGAATAAAGTTTGGATTTCATAACCATTCGGTCGAGTTCAAAGAGATAGATGGAATAGTCCCTTTCGATATTCTGGCTGATAATTCCGATCCCGATCTTGTAATATTCGAGCTGGATATCTGCTGGATTGTTGCTGCGGGAAAGGATCCGGTTGTATATTTCCGGAAATACCCCAAAAGGTTTGAATTGTGGCACGTAAAGGATATGGATGAAGAGAAACGTGACGCAACAATGGGGGAGGGCATTATCGATTTTAAACCTGTATTCAGGGAGATAAAACTATCGGGAATGAAATACCACTTCATTGAACAGGATAATTGCAGAACCCACACTCCTCTTGAAAGTGCCAGAATCAGCCGCGAATATCTGTTAGCCAATCTGTTGTGAATTTATTCACAGTGAGGTCCATACACTGTTCTGTTCAGACGATCTGACCACAGCCTCGAGAAACATCATCCCCCTGATTCCTTCTTCAATACCCGGGAAATCACGGGTGTACGGAATGTTCAGGGCGTTATCCCTCAAAGATCTGAAAAATGCGCGGTAAATATT
>VGGM01000316.1 GCA_016868515.1 Bacteroidota bacterium
GAGCCTGTGGGGTATGGCTTTGGCGATGTTGCAGGGCATGACAGGCTGATAGCTACCATACCTGTGGGTTATGCCGACGGACTGCGGCGTGCCATGGGAAACGGAAAGGGATTCGTGTGGGTAAGGGGTGCAAGGGTTCCGACGGCGGGCAATATATGCATGGACATGTTTATGGCCGATGTTACCGGTACAGGCGCTGCCGAAGGGGATGTGGCCGAGATTTTCGGCGACAACATACCTGTAAGGGAGATGGCCGCGTCGTGTGGTACCATACCCTACGAGATTATTTCGTCGATACCGCCGCGGGTTCGAAGGATATTCTACCGTGAATAGCCGGTTTATACGGCCTGTCAGCCCAGTTCGCTGATACGTTCGAGTTTCTCGGAATCGAGAATCCTGATCTTCCTGCCATCGAGGGCTATTACATCCTCGGAGGCAAAGGTGGACAGTGTTCTGATGGCATTTGAGGTGGTCATATTCGAGAGGTTGGCAATATCCTCCCTCGAGAGATAGACCCTGATGGTGCTGCCGTCGTTTTCGAGGCCGTAGGTGTCGCGAAGCACGAGGAGCGATTCGGCAAGCCGGCCCCTGATATGCTTCTGCGTGAGCGACACCGTGCGGTTGTTTGAAAACTCAAGCTCACGTGCAATCACCTTGATAAACCTGAGGGCCAGATCAGGGTTCTTCCTGACGATCCTCATAATGGCATCACTCTCGAACATTACAATGGTGGTGTCTTCAATGGCAATTGCCGAGGCCGAGTAGCCTGAGTCGGCAAAGAGCGCCCGGTAGCCCAGCAATCCCTGCGGACTCACCATCCTCAGAATCTGCTCCCTGCCGCCGACGCCCTCCTTGAAAACCTTTACTTTCCCCGCTGCCAGGCAAATAAGTCCATGAGGTTTCTCACCCTCCATGAAAATAATTTCCCCTTTCCTGTAATGTGCGTAGGTGTGATGCTGTACGAGTACCTCCTTTTCCTTAACGGACAAGCCCTTAAGCATTGAGCAGGAACCTTCCAGGCACTGTTCTACATACGGATTCTTATACTGCATGGCTCTTTATATGTTGAATAACATAGACAAAGTTAAAAAAAGAAGCTTTAAAATGTGAAATTAACATTTTTTAACACACTCTGTTTCAATGAGTTGTAATATGCACGAATACAGTTTTTTACTCGTATGTTTAAGAGCATAACAGGGGTTTGGGGTCCCCCGATTTAATCATTATTAACATTTTCCGCGGGGTATTGCCGTCATTTCCCGGGGGAACCGGGGCTTAGTGCCTGAAGCCCGATACCAGCGGGATGCGTCTGCCGCCACCGAAGGCTTTTGTGCTGACCCTCAGGGGAGGTGGTGCCTGGTAACGCTTGTACTCGCAGGCATCGACCATGGCTATTACCCTCTTCACGGTGGAGGCGTCGAAGCCCTCACCGGTGATTGCCGCGGGGTCTTTAATAAGCTCGATGTACCTGAAGAGTATCTCATCGAGAACCTCGTAGGGCGGCAGCGAGTCGGTGTCGAGCTGGTTTTCGCGCAGTTCGGCCGACGGTGGTTTTGTTATTGAATTCACCGGTATGATCTCCCTCTCGCGGTTGATATGTTTTGCCAGGCGGTAGATGTCGGTTTTATAGACATCGCCCAGTACCGCGAGGGCGCCTGCCATGTCGCCGTAAAGCGTTCCGTAGCCGGTGGCGGCTTCGCTCTTATTGGAGGTGTTAAGCACCAGGTATCCGAACTTGTTTGAGAATGCCATGAGCAAAATGGCCCTTATACGCGCCTGAATATTCTCTTCGGCTATACCGGGTTGGGTTCCGGCAAAGAGGCCTGAGAGCACCTCTTCGAACCCCTGAATTGGCTGGCCGATGTGCAGGGTTTCGGTATGGATACCGAGGTTGCGGGCGAGGAGCAGTGCATCGTCGACGGAGTGTTGCGACGAGAAGTGCGAGGGCATAAGAATGCCTGCAACATTTTCGGGGCCTGCCGCTTCGGTGGCTATTGCGGCGCACACGGCCGAGTCGATGCCGCCCGAGAGGCCGAGGGCCACTTTTTTCTGCCCTGTTTTTGCGAGATAGTCGCGCAGGCCGCAAATCAGTGCATCGTGGATAAGGGTTATTTTGCCGGGCAGGTTGCCGGGGGGTGTGAAGGTATCGTTACTGAGAGTTGCGGTGTCGATGGTGAAGGTATCTTCTCTGAACCTGGCGAGACGGTGTCTGATGCGGCCCCTGCTGTCGATTACCAGCGATGAGCCGTCGAACAGCAGGTCGGTGTTGGCCCCGCACTGGTTTACCATTATCACCGGAACATGGTATTTCGAGGCCTTGTATGAGAAGAGTCTCTCACGTGCTTCGATGCGGTTCCATGCGAAGGGCGAGGCCGAGATGTTGATAACCAGGTGCGGGTGTAATTTGGCCAGTTCCTCCATTGGTGAAACGTTGTAGAGGCTGGCGTTGCCTTCCATGTGATCGAAGGGTTGCTCGTCCCACAGGTCCTCGCAGGTAGTTACGGCAACTGTGGTTCCCTGCAGGTTGAATACCTCGAATTTGCTTCCCGGTTCAAACCACCGGTATTCATCGAAAATGTCGTAGGTGGGCAGCAGCGCCTTGTGAAAGGCTTTTTCCACCCTGCCTCCCCTGAGCAGCAGGGCTGTGTTGTACAGTCTCTTTCCGCGCGGGTTTAAGTTGGGAACCGGGGCCCCTATAATGGCTGCTGTGCCGGTGCATGAGGAAGCTATTTCCTCAACGGCGGCCGACACGCGGGCTATGAATGCCGGTGAATCGAGCAGGTCCATAGGAGGGTATCCGGTTACACACATCTCGGGAAATACCACCAGGTGAGAGCCTGTCCCTGATGCTTCACCGATAAGGCGGGTTATCAGCCGGGTATTGGCTTCGATGTTTCCAGGATGGGGGTTTATCTGACCGAGGGTGATTTTCATAACCGTTTTTTCAGAAGAACAATCCCAGCTTCAGCCTTATTGCCGATGCGGTGGTTTTTTCTAGGGTCTGGCCCGAAAGGTCCTTTGTAAT
>VGGM01000317.1 GCA_016868515.1 Bacteroidota bacterium
TTCTCAAGAGACTGAATTGCTGAGACGGGGGCATAATCTTTATCTGCCAATCCCCTACAGCCGTTCGTGTATTATCACCTATGAATGCGATGCTGTCAACTTCAGCGGCGTCAGGGCAAGGCCGAGCATCTATTACAATATAAACTACAGGAAGTACGCTCCCCGTACCACGGTTGTTTCGTTCACCGCTGCTGAACTTGAGAATAACAGGGTGCTGATTGAAGACACAAACAGGGCACTTACGGCAATGCCTGACATAGAAAACAGCAGTGCCATAAGAAGAATTTCGGGCACCCTTGAGCCGGGCGATACCATGCCTGTTGCCTACTCGTCACGCGACGAGGCTGTTGGTATGATTTCAGTGGGAGTAACTGCGAGGAATCAGGAACAGGCATTGCGATCGCTGGTGCTTACAGCAGGTTTCGACGGAATAAACAGCGTATGGGTTCCTGTGGGAGAGTTTTTCGGGTCGGGTTATATGCGCACAGAGTCGGCAACCTTTTTTACCAGTTCAGACAGCTCGGGGTACTTCCGCTCTTACTGGGTCATGCCCTTCCGCAACAGCAGTTCGATAGCAGTTATCAACTATGGCAGAAGATCATTGCAGGTGGAACTCGAAGTGCATTATGTAAAACACCGGCATACGAAGGGAACGATGTATTTCGGAGCCTCCTGGCACGAGTATCACAATATCCTTACAGCCGGTTCGGAACTAACAGGGGGAACAGGGGACCACAGCGATATCAATTATGTTGACATAAAGGGAAGAGGTGTTTATGCAGGCGATGCAGTAACTGTCTTCAATACCGTTGACGCCTGGTGGGGTGAGGGCGACGAAAAGATATTCGTCGACGGCGAGGTATTTCCATCATCGTTTGGCACAGGCACTGAAGATTACTACGGCTATGCCTGGTGCAGGCCCGAGCCGTTTAGTCATCCCTTCATTGGCCAGCCTTCGGGGGCAGGCAACTTCCACCCCGGGCAAACCATAAACATAAGGGTAAGGAGCCTTGATGCAATACCTTTCACAAGCGGTATAAGCTCAAATGTTGAACTCTGGCACTGGGTTCCGGCAGTAATAAACTACTCGCTTACCTCGTGGTACTATTTTATGGGTCCGGCAGAGGTAAACATAAAACCAAAACCCGGATCAGTAATGAACCCGATAGCCAGAGATGCAGACGACCTGATGCCTCTGCCTTCAGCCAGGTAACAGGATAAGGCTAGTCTTTTACCGATTCAAAGATTGCAGTAACGGTTCCGTATCGGAATACCCGTATCCAGCTTTTCAGGAATACAAACAGCTGTGAAACAATTAACAGCACAAAAAGGCCGGCCCCGGCAGAGGCCTTGCTGTATACAACAAGTTTCATTCCGGCAAAACCGGCCAATGCCGAGAAGAGTATTATCAGCATCATGGCAATCCACAAGCGGAAGAACTTTCTCTTCATTATACTCCGTGCAGCACCGGTCATTGCCCTGAATGGAGAAAGGTATTTATCGGCAGTTAGCATGGCCCGTGCATAGTCGGCTGTAAGCAGGAAAACCGGCAAAGCCAGAATAACCAGGAACCCTGTTGCAAGACCGGTATACCTTATAACCTGAAAAGTTGCACCCGCAGCGGTGAGAATTACAGCCGGAACAATTACAATGAGAAGAACAGTTATGACAATAAGCGCACCTGTTGCCAGAGCCACAAACAGAAACCCCCCGAAACCTCTGTCGGCTCCACGCAGGAAAATGCGTCGCCTGTATGGTTTCTTCCAGTTCCCGGCAAGTATTCTGTACAGGCCGGCTGTTATGAATGTGTTCGCCAGGAAGAGTATTGCGGTAACGAGCAGGAACGTTATTGAAAAGGCAGCAAGCGCCGGCATTATGGCGTGCATTATATCGGCAAACACATCAATGTCGAATCCGTCATAAAGCAGCTCCGATGCGAGTGTCCCGTCAAGAATGCTGCCTATGTTGCGCTCGAGAGGAGCCACTACCAGCAGCGATCCGGCAAGTGAGATTATCCATAGAAGGACGATTGGCCTGAATGACCTGACCGATTTTCTGAATCCGGCGCGGTATAGAGATAACAGACTCATAGTAAAGTATTTATACCATTAAGAAATTAAAGATCAACTGTATGGCAAATGAAAGCTTCCTTGCAAACCTGAGCAATGGTTTGCGGTCAGATTCCACTGTAAGCGAGTTGTTTCTGATATTAACATCCATGGGATTTCTGAAATCGGGGTCGATATGCACCCATTCGATGGTTCTCTTTTCAGGGTTTTCAAATACCAGGTCCTTATACCTTTCACGGCCATCCCAGAACATCGTTAATACCTCACCGTCGGCCATTCCTATTCTTACCTCAACAGGCATTACCACCTCACCAGTTCGCTGCAGACTGACAACCGACCGGTAGAGGGAATATGTGTCGGACGAGTCGGGGCTGTTCAGGAAAGTTGTATCACCCCTTCTTTCCACTCCTGTGTAAGGCCATACCCGGTTTTGGCTGAATGCATGCACCCTGTAATCACACACCCCTGTACTGTAGAGGGTATTTTTGAAAAACCAGTTCATATCAGGGCCGAACCGGTCACCGTGTTTTTGAGCTACAACATCGTTTACAACATCAATGAAATCCTGGCCACGCGGATGTTTGAAGCTCCACCTTCTGTAATACTCCCTGAAAACCTCGTCCATTGTCTCCTCTCCGATAATTCCCATCAGAGAGTGTAGCCACAGGGCAGCCTTCTGGTACGACATCATGCCGTAGGTATTATGGGGGTAGTTCCACGACCATGGGGTGTTGTCGGTTACCTGGCGGGCAGCTGACATAACATACTGTGCCCGGCCGAATGACCTGTCGCTTATCTTTAGCAACCTGTGGTTAAACAGCCCCTTCATGTTTTCACCGCCATAGTAATGGTCGACAATTCTCTGTTCCCAGAAAGAGGTGACTCCTTCATCGAGCCATGGTTCCTCAAATTCGTTAGATGCCAGCATGCCCATAAACCATGCATGACCCAG
>VGGM01000318.1 GCA_016868515.1 Bacteroidota bacterium
GGCCAGTTTCTCAAACTGTGCCCGTGTAAGAGTCTTTACAAGGTGCTTCGGAATACCGTCAACCGGCATTATGTAAGGCAGGTTGATCTCTGTCTGGGTGCTGCTGGAGAGTTCTATCTTGGCCTTCTCAGCAGCCTCTTTTAACCTCTGCAGCGACATCGGATCCCTCTTTAGGTCAACACCTTCATCTTTTTTAAATTCTCCGGCCAGCCAGTCAATTATAACCTGGTCAAAATCGTCACCGCCAAGGTGCGTGTCGCCATTCGTCGATTTTACCTCGAATACACCGTCGCCCAATTCAAGTATTGAGATATCGAAGGTTCCGCCGCCAAGGTCGAAAACAGCTATTTTAAGGTCCTGGGCCTTTTTGTCAAGTCCGTAGGCCAGCGATGCGGCAGTAGGCTCATTTATGATCCTTTTCACCTTGAGTCCTGCAATCTCACCGGCCTCTTTAGTGGCCTGTCTCTGAGAATCGCTGAAATATGCCGGAACTGTTATGACGGCTTCGGTAACTTCCTGACCCAGGTAATCTTCAGCAGTTTTCTTCATCTTCTGAAGAACCATGGCCGATATCTCCTGTGGTGAGTACATCCTCTCCTCAATCTTTACCCTTGGTGTATTGTTGTCGCCCTTTACAACCTTGTATGGTACCCTTTCGATCTCCCTGGTTACCTTGTCGAAGGTTTCACCCATGAACCGCTTTATTGAGTATACAGTTTTCGAAGCGTTTGTGATAGCCTGCCTTTTGGCGGGATCGCCAACCTTCCTCTCCCCGTTTTCGACAAATGCCACAATTGAAGGGGTTGTTCTTTTACCCTCGCTATTGGGAATTACCACCGGTTCATTACCCTCCATTACTGCAACGCATGAGTTGGTGGTTCCAAGGTCAATTCCAATTATTTTACCCATATCCTAGTTTTTTTATGTTCTACATTGTCAGAATAATGTCAGTTATCAATCATTATGCCACCCCTCCCCAACGACCAAAACTTTGTAATTATGGCACACCAGTCTGCTTTTTGAGGGTATTACCGCAGGTTCCTGTGACAAAAAGACAGTCATGAAACCTGCCCGACTGTGATTTTGGCATTGATGTCAGAGTTTGTCATATTCATTTAGTAGTTTTGCCACGTAATCAATAAGCATCAACACCATGTCGGTACACAAGACTGTAAAAAGGGTTACCACTCATGTGCTTTCGGAGATGAAGCTAAAGGGTGAGAAGATTGCGATGCTAACAGGCTATGACTATTCGATGGCAAGAATTCTCGATTCGGCTGAGATTGACATCATACTGGTTGGTGACTCTGCGTCGAATGTGATGGCAGGTTATGAGACGACACTTCCGATAACCCTCGACAACATGATTTACCATGCAGCCTCGGTGGTAAGAGCTGTAAGGAGAGCTCTTGTGGTTGTCGACCTGCCATTCGGAACATATCAGGGGAATTCGATGGAGGCACTGGCATCGGCGATAAGGATAATGAAGGAGACCGGGGCACATGCCGTGAAGCTTGAGGGTGGCAGTGAAATACTTGAATCGGTTGAGAGGATATTATCGGCCGGTATCCCGGTGATGGGTCATCTGGGTCTTACCCCGCAATCGATTCACAAGTTTGGAACCTACGTGGTCAGGGCCCGCGATGAAGAGGAGGCCGCGCGACTGAGGAGTGATGCCGGAAAGCTTGAGAAGGCCGGAATATTTGCACTTGTACTGGAAAAGATCCCTGCTAGGCTTGCAGGTGAGGTGACTGCCGGCCTCAACATCCCGGTTATCGGAATAGGTGCAGGTCAGGCTGTTGATGGCCAGGTACTTGTCTTACACGACATGCTCGGGATCACACAGGAATTTTCCCCAAGGTTCCTGAGAAGATACCATAATTTATATGCTGAGATATCAGGGGCGGTTTCGTCATATATAAGGGATGTCCGGTCGGGTGATTTCCCGAGTGAGAAGGAACAATATTGAGAGCTGTCATGATTCCGGAGATACTTTACGAGGACAATCATATTATTGCGGTTAACAAAAGGGGCTCCGATCTGGTGCAGGGTGACAGAACCGGAGATGAGACCCTCGACCAGAGAATCAGGCAGTATCTGATAGAGAAGTACAGGAAGCCGGGTGAAGCCTTTCTTGGAGTGGTACACCGCCTTGACAGACCCGTGAGCGGAGTGGTGCTCTATGCAAAGACATCAAAGGCCCTTTCGCGTTTGAGCAGAATGTTCCGTGAGAAGGAGATTTCAAAAACCTACTGGGCAATTGTATCGGAGTTGCCTCCTGCCGAGGAGGGTGTTCTGAAACATTACCTCCGCAAGAATGAACAGCAGAATAAATCGTATGCATGGGAGGCTATGGTAAAGGGTGCAAAGGAGTCATCGCTCGGTTACCGGATTATAGGCAGGTCCCAAAACCATTACCTTCTTGAGATTGATCTTCATACAGGCCGGCATCACCAGATAAGGTGCCAGCTGGCCGCAATCGGATGCCCGGTCCACGGCGACCTTAAGTACGGGTACAGGCGGTCGAATGAAAATGGGGGAATTGACCTTCACGCAAGAAGGATTGAATTCACACATCCGGTTTCGGGGGTTAAGGTGTCGGTTGTTGCGCCACTTCCGGTGGGTTTGTTCTCGAAGCTTTTTTCTCAGTTCGGGTGACACTGGCTGAAAAAAGGGAAGAGCCCCGCATCTGCGAAGCTCTTCTTGAATTAGTACATGAAAGCCTGATTGAAATTGACTTGATTGCTGTGTTGTTAAAACCCTGAATTAACCTGAACGAAAGCCAAATTCTGAACCTAAACCTAAAACCTAACCTGTAAAAGAACGGCGTTTCATTACTATCCTGTTGCAACAAAGATAAGTCAGCTTTTAAGTCAGAGTGGTTAACGTTCGGTTAAAACTGGTTAAGGAAAAGTTAAACCCGTCATGATGTGTTCTTTTCATGCATAAATTTGCAGTATGAACAAGAAAAGGTTTGTCTGGCTTCTGGTGATGATGGTAGTATCTC
>VGGM01000319.1 GCA_016868515.1 Bacteroidota bacterium
GGCAGAGCTGGGGCTGATATACCCCGGACACGAAGAGAAGCCTGTGCTGCTGCATAATAGATCGCATAAGTTTGAGTCGGCATTCCTTGGGGTGAAGATATTTGATTCACCCTCGGTGATGCTGAAGGGGCTGGAAGGTATGGAGCTGGGTATATGGGTGGCTCATGGGGAGGGGCAGTTCAGCTTCCCGTATTCCGAAGAAGGGTATCACATACCGGTGAAGTTCAGTTATGAAAACTACCCCGCCAATCCGAATGGTTCGGCATTCAATGCAGCAGCTATCTGCTCGGATGATGGCCGTCACCTGGCAATCATGCCTCACCTGGAAAGGTCGTTTCTGCCATGGCAGTGTGCATTTTATCCTGCTGAAATGAGAAGGGACGATGTAACACCATGGATGATGGCATTCGTAAATGCCTTCAGGTGGTTCGGTTAGCTGCCGTATGAATTGCATTCAACGGTGTCAGTCTTCACGACTTCCACACCGGCTTTACGATCATAGATTGCTGCGGTAACTACCTCTGCTATATCCTTCACAGGGATTTCCGATACCGGGTTGAATGTTTTCTTACACATGGGGCAGCCGGTGACGAGGGTTGCCGCACCCGATGAGGCAAGGCTTGCAGCGGCGGCTGCAGATATTTTGCGCCGTGCTGCAGCAGGCAGGGAGAGGTTCCCGAGGCTTCCGCCACAGCATAGGCCCATCTCCTCCTGCCCGGGAACTGTTTTAAGGCGGGTTACATGACTCAGTACCTGCCGGGGTTCATCATAAACACCCGAACCTCTTCCCAGTTCGCAGGGGTCGTGCCAGACTACAGGCTCACCGGTGAAGCGCAGGTTAAGTTTTTCCCTTTCAATTAACCTGTTGATGAATTGGGAATGGTGCATTACCTCAGCTTCGAGATAGTAACTCTCGCTGAAAACCTTATAGCAGATAGGGCAAGGGGTCACAACCGTTTTTGCCCCCGAGGCCCAGATTAGCCGCGAGTTATGGTTAATAAGTTCGCGTGCCTCCTTCTCCTTTCCTGCGAGCATCAGCGGGCGGCCGCAGCATACCCCGCTCTCACGGTCAATAAAAGTATACTTTATGCCTGCCTCCCCGAAGAGAGTCTCCATTGAGCGTATCACCCCTGGTGTGAGGTGGGTCATGCAGCCGGCAAAGAATGCCACATCGGCTTTGCCGGCCTCAGCAGCCTTCAGGAACCGGTATGCCTGCTTTGTTTCCGGTTCTGCATGAGCCCTGGCAGCGGCCTGCCTGGTTCTGATGAACCCCTTCCATATCCCGGTCATATCCCTGGCTGCCGGCTCTTCGCGGCGTTGTATCATCCTTACCGCGGTGGTTTCTATTCCCACGGGGCAAACCTCTTCGCACCTGCCGCACATAAGGCAATTGAAGGCGACACCGTTGGCTTCTCCGTTCTCACGTAAGCTTTTATTGAGGTAAACAGGCTGAATATTTGTTACACCGGCATTGATCGCCATCTGGCAGCTATTGAGGCAGACACCGCACGATGAGCAGCTGTGGATCTCAACATCGGCATACGAACCATGCCGGTCACCTGTTGTAATACCTGAATTCCTCATGAAAATAAGGAAAAGCTCAACCGGTATGTGCAGGTACCGGGTTCGGGGCAGAAGGATGAAAAATGTTCCCAGTGCCAATGAATAGAGCCACCAGAAGGGCATAGCCAGATTCTGCGACGGGAAAGCAGTGGCAAGCATTTGCCCCAGGTTCCCGGTAAGAAAACTACCGCCGCCATCAGTTGCAGAGGTGAAGCTCTCAGCCATAAGCCTTGCGGGGAATATCAACCAGAGCGATGCAAGGGCAAGGCGGTCGGTGACAGTATGCGTTGTGGTTTTCTTCATGCCAACTGCCTTCGGTATGAACCTTTTGACAACTGCAATGAGAAGGCCTGAGAGTATAAAGGCAAGAATAAAGTCCATAAGGAAAGAGAAAAACAGCTTGAGCCCGCTCCCGGCCGGTCCCGGATTATAGAACCGGAAAAAGATGGCCTTATGTGGCGGATTCAGGTGGCGATCGCCCAGCAAATCAGCCTCAATAGTACCGAACAGTATAAGCAGGAACCATCCGAACGCCAGGCTCATGTGCATATATCCCAGAACGGGATTAACCCTGAAGATTTTTCTGTGCAGCAGGCTCTCCATGAATATTTCACGAAGGCTCTGGCCGAATGCCTTGCCGAAAAATCCCCGCTGAAGCCGTAGCTTGTCAGTCCTTGAAAGGTCGCGGAACCACACCACGCAACGTGCTATGCAGTATAGCAGGATGAACCAGAGTCCAAGGTTGAATGGCAATATGAAAAGGTCAGACCGCATTATTATCGAGTAATGAAAGGTGTTTTCTGACAGTAAACACAATATTTCTGGTGCTTACACCCCTGGGGCACAGTATTGTACATTTGCCACACAACATGCACCCCGATATCTCCTGTCTTATTATATCGGTTTCCCCCCTGCGCAGTGAGACATTTATTCTGCGCAGGCTGAAACCGGTGTGTTGTGCGGCGGTGCAGGTTGCCGCGCAACAGCCGCATGCAATGCACAGTGCCAGGGTTGGCTCGGCAGCTAATACCAAATTCTCCAGCCTGTGGTCGTTGGCGTCATAGTCAATAACTCTCCCTTTCGAAATAGTATATCCAAAGCTCTTCATCACTGACTGAGTTTCGAGAGATATTCACTCACACCGAGTACCGCAGCCCTGGCATGAGACAGTGAATCAGTTATATTCATCGGAGCGACGCAACTGCCCGCATAAAAGACTCCCTTAAGAGGGCTTTCGTTGGTTCCGTAATGATGATCATTACCTGCCAGGAACCCGTTGGCTCCCGCAACAAGACCGCTGTTGCGTGCTAGTTGCGAGCCGGCTGCTGACGGTTCCATACCTGTCATCAGTACAAGCATGTCGAGTTCCATTCTGAGGGGTCGGCCTGCCAGGGTATCCTCCACCTTAATTACGAG
>VGGM01000320.1 GCA_016868515.1 Bacteroidota bacterium
ATCGTAGCCTATATCCCTGTTTGCGAAGGCATCGATCCAGATCAGCTGGGCAATTTTTTCCTCAAGGGTAAGGGTCTTCATGAGGGAGTCGACCCATGGGTGGGAGGTATACTTCAGGAATGGAGGTTCCTCATTGAGGGCCATACCTCTTATTTCAGGGCAAATCAGGGTTAAAGTCAGCAATATACCGGCCAGTATCTTCATATCGTTCGGTTATTTCGGCGATGGTTAATTTCCGATGAAAAGCAATCTCCGCGTAATGGTCTTACTGTTGGTTCGCATGACACAAAGGTAAACACCTGTTGCAAATCCGGTCATATCAAACTCCAGCATATGGAAGCCTTCAGGCATTTCGCCCGACCTGACAATCAGTGTCTCTCTTCCCGCATAGTCATAAACAAGGATCTCGGCTGCTTTTTCGCTGTCGAGGTACATTTCAACAGTAACCGGGCCAGTGGCCGGGATTGGGTATATCTTCAGTATTGCGTCGGTTTCAGGTTCGTGGCCTGAGAATGAAGTGACTATGCTGCTCCACATTTTCTGGTCGTCACCTTCGTAGCTCAGCGCCCAGATTCCGATACCTGCCAAATCCTTTTCGGCTACAAGATCATACTTGTATCCCAGACTTTCAGGGTCGTCATACCACATCTGTCGCCAGTTGGCCGAACTGAGGTAAGCCAGCCAGGGTACTTTTGTTGACTGGTCGAAAACAGGGGAATGGCTTTCAGCTACCGACACGGCAGCTGAATAGAATCTTGCTGTTGCCGTACCTGTGGCGGTGGCCTTTCGTGCACTGCTGGTAACGGGCCAGTCATAACCGTACCACGGCACTCCCAGGAGAAGCCTGTCGGCCGGCACACCTGCCGAGAGGTAAGTATTTACTGTACGGGTAACATTATAGTTCTCACCTTCCAGAGGGGCAACCGGACCGGCTGTTGATGAACCCCGCCAGTAGTAATCGTAGCCCATTATTATTATATAGTCACATAATGCGCCCAGGGCTGCAAGATCCCATGAGCCCGACCAGTCGACAGCCGGAGTGGCAATTGATATTTCGGCTGCAGGAAGCTGCGCCCTGATAATCCTTACTGCCCTTCTGATGAAATCAACCATGTTCTCCCTCTGCGAGAGAGGGAGGGATTCAAAATCAAAGTTTACCCCGTCTCCGTTTCTCGAAATCAGCAGGTTTCTTACACTATTCAGGAGTGTTGTCTGTTTGACTGTATCGGAAAGCAAAACGGTATTGCGTTCCGATCCGAAGTTGGTAACGGTTAACAGAACCTTTGTACCGCGGTTGTGGGCGTAACTGATAATTGGAGTAGAGTTCCAGTCCCGTACGGTCAGGTAGCCACCAGTGGCGATATCGACTTCATAGCTGAAATAGGCAATGTGGGTAAGGGCGTTGTAGTTATATTTCTGATAGGCGTCAGCTGCGGCCCAGTATGGATGCCAGCCAATAACCTTCCGGTTCACCAGTTTCGTTGAAGCCTGTAAGAGACTTGCCGGCATACCGGCCATCTTTGCCTCATCAGCTGATGGTTTGAGGTAGAAGGTCTCATTATGGATTTGGTGTATCCCCTTGAAAAGAGAATCGGGAACCTGGCCGGATGATACAGTCACCAGAAATGTTGCCGCCAGGGCAAATAGCAACAGTCTCAGCATGGTTACTTCCTGAAATACTTGTTATATATCTCCATATTGCGCTCAAGAAGATTGACCGACAGTTCGTATGCCTTGTCGCTATCCTTGAGCCGGAAGGCACTTATAAGTTCTTCCTGGTATTTCATTGTGTACTCCTTTTCGCCCTCAATATTTCCGTAAATCAGGTTCCTCATTCGGGGCAGGAGTGAGTAAACCGGTTCAAGCGATATTATGACAATCGGATTTTGCGTCGATTTGGCAATTGTCATATGGAAACGGTTAATGAGGTCAACTTCAAGCTGGGTGTTGTCGGGATTGCATTTCTCGAGTTCCTTCTGTATCTTCTGAAGGCGCTTGACATCCTCATCGGTTCTGTTTTTTGCCGCAAGCCTTGCTATTTCAGGTTCAAAAAGTCTCCTTACCTCTATTATCTGAAGAATCAGGTCGGAATTGAACCTCAGGTCGTAAAAGAGATGAAGCGAGTTAATTGCATCTTCAATGCTAAGCTCGGTGATGTAAATCCCGCTGCCTTTCCGTATATCGATCAATCCCCTGGCACTCAGTCTTCTGAGGGCCTCCCGCAGGGCCGTCCGGCTTACTGCAAACTGTGCGCACAGCTCCTTTTCCGAAGGGAGCCTGGTTCCGGGGATCAGTCTCTTCTGCCTGATTGCCTCTTCAATTTTACGTTCAATTTTCTGGCTGAGCGTAAGACCGGTTCCGATTTTGCTGAAAATATCGTCCATTAATTCCGTGTTAACTGTAGATGATCAATAACGGGCTATTCCCCGGTATAGTGTTTTCTGTATGATTCAAGCGCCTTTTTAACCGATCCGAACTGCAGCAGCAGTATTCTGGCTGCTTCACTCTGAATGTTAAGTTCCTCGACTATCATTCTGGTGCCGCGTTCAATCAGCTTCTTGTTTGTGAGTTGCATGTTTACCATCCTGTTGCCCTTAACCCTGCCGAGTTTTATCATAAGGGTGGTACTTATCATATTCAGGATCAGTTTCTGTGCTGTTCCTGCCTTGAGGCGGGTACTTCCGGTGACAAACTCAGGACCAACAACGGCAACAATGGGGTATTCAGCCACCTCAGCCACTTTACTGCCCGGATTGCAGGTAATACACCCTGTCAGAATTCCTTTCTCCCTGGCTTTCATAATTCCTCCCACCACATAGGGAGTTGAACCTGAGGCGGCTATTCCGATTACTGTGTCGTTGGTGTTGATATTGAAGATCTCAAGTTCCATCCATGCTTTAAGAGGGTCATCCTCTGCAGCTTCAACGGCCTTCCTGAGAGCCATCTCTCCACCGGCAATCAAACCTATGATTCT
>VGGM01000321.1 GCA_016868515.1 Bacteroidota bacterium
CGATCCGGAGACAGTGTCTGAAGTGATTCCTGTCAGAAAATGAAACCTGCCGGCCAGTCTCCTCGTATACTCATTATTGCACTCTATCCATCCGGTGCTATTATAAGGAGGTGTGCCCGGTTCCACAAGTCGGGCCTCAACTGCTGTCAGGAATTTACCCCTGTTGTCAATACCGAAATCGGCAAAGCAGTCACGGGCAACTATTCCGGTTGTTCCGACGGGTATTTCTTTCCGGAAGCTTCCCGCGATACCCGCGTTCAGGGCCAGGCATGGGGGTTCGTTGCCTGCCAGGTACCGCATCAGGCCCAGGGCAGTGGCCATGGTTCCCACACCGGTATTTAATACCTTAATATTTATGGTACCGGGTGCGAAACCGGAATTTGTGAATGCTTCGGCCTCGGTGGCTGTAGCCGTTACTATGAGTACCTCTCTTGTCACCTTGCGGTTGTATGTAATGTGAATGAATCGACAAATTTATTCTTTTTAAAGGTAAAAAAGAGCTAATTTAGCAGTCCGAAGAAACAATTGCAGATGATTTACCTCACACGCAGAGAGAGATTCAGCGCGGCACACCGCATGTACCGTGAAGACTGGAGCCGGGAAGAAAACTTCAGGGTTTTCGGAAAGTGCTCGAATCCGAACTGGCACGGGCACAATTACATTCTCTATGTGACGATAAAGGGGACGGCTTCGGCTGAAACCGGTTTTGTTATGAATCTGGCCGGACTGAAGCAGATAATGCACGATGCCGTTATCAGCAAATTAGACCATAAAAACATCAACCTCGAGGTTGATTTCATGAAGGGTATGATTGCCACAACTGAAAACCTGGCAATTGCAATCTGGAACGAGCTGGAGCCGCTTATCTCAGTCAGGGGAGCCAGGCTTCACTGCGTACGGATTGAAGAGACCGAGAATAATTCTGTTGAATATTACGGAGAATAATTATGGAAACAATAAATAATGGTTCGGGTGAGCTGTACGAAGGCTATAACAAGATTGAGAGATGGGATGACAAAACTGTTTCTGAAATTGCCGGAATGTACTATAAGATACTTGGGCATCTCGGCGAGGATCCCGACAGAGAAGGTCTGAAGCAGACACCTTCAAGGGTGGCGAAGGCACTATTGTTTCTTACCCAGGGATACCACCATAACCCTGAGGAGATTCTTCGTCATGCGATGTTCAGGGAGGAATACCGGCAAATGGTGATTGTCAAGGACATTGACCTCTACTCGATGTGTGAGCACCATATGCTGCCATTCTTCGGCAAGGCTCATGTGGCATATATTCCCGACGGATATATTACAGGACTGAGCAAACTTGCAAGGGTGGTTGAAGTTTACTCGAGGCGTTTGCAGGTTCAGGAAAGACTCACAACCCAGATAAGGGACTGCATACAGGATACCCTAAACCCACTTGGTGTGGCTGTGGTAATTGAAGCTCAGCACATGTGCATGCAGATAAGGGGTGTGCAAAAACAAAACTCGATAACCACCACCTCGGCATTTACCGGGTGCTTTCTTACAAACCTGAATACCAGGGAGGAGTTTGTACACCTAATCAGCTCAAAGCTTCACTGATTTTTCTGCAAAATCTTTCTATTTTTGTTCACCGTAAAAATCCATAATATCAATTATGAAGGCATATCTATTCCCCGGTCAGGGGGCACAGTTCAGCGGTATGGGCAAGGACCTGTACGAGAAGTATGACATTGCGAAAAGGTTGTTTGACGAGGCTGATCAGATACTTGGATTTAATATCACCAGCCTCATGTTCGCTGGCAGCGATGATGAACTAAAACAAACACGTGTTACACAACCTGCAATATTCCTGCACTCGGTTATTCTGGCTTCGGTGCTGGGTAACTCTTTCCGCCCCGAAATGGTTGCAGGTCACTCGCTTGGCGAGTTTTCGGCACTGGTAACCAACAAAACCCTCTCATTCGCTGATGGTCTTGTTCTGGTTTCGAAAAGGGCAATGGCAATGCAGAAGGCATGCGGGGTTAGACCGTCGACGATGGCCGCAATTCTCGGCCTCGATGACGCAGTTGTTGAAGAAGTGTGTGCAGCAATTGATGAAGTTGTGGTTCCGGCAAACTACAACAGTCCCGGCCAGATAGTCATCTCAGGATCAGTGGAAGGGGTAGATGCAGCAATTGAAATACTTAAGGAAAAGGGAGCAAAGAGGGCTCTGAAGCTGGCTGTCAGCGGGGCATTTCACTCTCCGCTGATGGAACCGGCACGAATGGAACTCGAGAAAGCGATTGCCTCAACCTCTTTCAGCAAACCGGTATGCCCTGTTTTCCAGAACGTAAATGCGTTACCGTCATCCGATCCTTCAGCAATAAGGGAAAATCTTGTTGCCCAGCTGACATCTCCGGTGCGGTGGACACAAACAGTAAGGAATATGATAGCAGCCGGTGCTTCTTCATTTACCGAAGTCGGCCCGGGTACCGTGCTGCAGGGGCTTGTTAAAAAAGTTGACAAGGATATTGAGGCGGTGAGTGCAACCGCCTGAATCAGTCGCGGAAAACAAGCCTTACGTTCTGAAATAATGACGGATGGAGGGTTTGTGATACCGGGCATGTTTTAACACAGTAGTGGAGTATCTTCTTCTGTTTTCCGGTGTAGTGGCGCATTGTGAAGTCAAATTCGATCGCTATTTCACCAACCCTTCTGGGGTTTTCAGCCATTATCTTTGTTATGCTGCAACTGGTTCCATCAATGCTGAAGTTGTGTTCCCGGGCTGCGATACCCATTATGGTCATTATACAACTGCCAAGCGATGTTGCAACCAGGTCGGTGGGTGAAAAATATTCACCCTTTCCCTTGTTGTCAGGCGGAGCATCGGTTATAAGGGTGTTACCCGACCTCACATGAGTTGCTTCGGTTCTGAGGTCGCCAAGATATCTGGTTCTTACTGTCTCCATAGTAACTCTCTTTTAAAATTTCACAAACGGATTTTC
>VGGM01000322.1 GCA_016868515.1 Bacteroidota bacterium
GCAGGAGGAGTGGGGTATTGATATCGTTCTTACCGCCTCGCAGAAGGCGGTGGGGGTTCCTCCCGGACTGGCCCTGCTGGTTGCCTCTGAAATGGCTATGGAGGCGTGGCGGAAGCGGTCAACACCCGTTGGCAACTACTACGCCGACTGGGCTAACTGGCTTCCCGTTATGGAGGCTTATGAGCAACGAAGACCGTCATACTTCGGAACACCGGCAGTAAACCTTGTTGCAGCCCTTGAGGTAAGCCTGTCGCTGATTCTTAAAGAGGGAATGGAGGCCAGGTTCAGGCGTCATGACAGGGCTGGCCACGCATTCCGCGAGGCCGTAAGGGCCCTCGGTCTCACAATGGTACCGACAGCCGACAGCCACGCGGCCAATACACTGTCGGCCCCAAGGTACCCCGCCGGCGTCGATCCGGCCGCCTTTATGAAAGCCATGGCTTCCACCGATGTAATTGTCGCCGGTGGCCTGCTGCCCGAAATAAAGAATGAATATTTCAGGGTGGGGCACATGGGGCAGGTTAACCGCAGCGACCTTGTGGCAACAGTGGCGGCAATCGAAACGGCGCTAATGGCCTGTGGTTACCCCTTTGAAGCCGGCAACGGCGTAAGAAGTATTCTTAACCTGTTCTAACCCGCTTCCCCCGGGGAGATGTAGCTGGTAACGGTCCCACTCCCTTCCAATGCAAAAATACGGAACCCCTTTTCGGCCAGCTTGTCAAGCACCGGCGCCGGCAGGAACGGTGCTTTAACCTCGAGCACCTTATCCTGCCCAAGCGAGGCGGCAAGTCTCAGTATCTCAGCCATGGGACTCTCACCTGCATTTATCACCGGGGTGGCATCGAAACGGAGCACCGTCTCCTTTCCGGTGTACCATGCCGGGGCAGTATCAACAAGGTAACTGCGGCTACCGGGGGTTATGTCAGCTGCTTCCTGTCCCGCCTCACGCCTGAGCCTGTTCACAAGCTCATCAACCTTCAGTCCGCCAACGGCAGCTGCCTGACTCAGCGTGGCAACCCTTCCGACGGTGCGCCTCAGAACAGGGTTCTTAAGAGCTGAAAAAGCCGGAGCAACTGAAATCAGAACGGCCTCGAGCTGTGGATAGGCCTCAAGCAGCTCACCCACCTTTGTCCGGGGTGTAATTGGTATATTTTCCATAACTATAAGCAGACCAGATTTTTACTCTTTCCCTGATCCATACGACAGCAGCCTCTGTTCCCCTTTCAGCTCACGCAGGTGGGTAAGATCCTGGGTGAACTCTATTGTGCCGAGGTATTCATTTTTGTCGCCCCTCAGCGCCAGGTACTCAATATATATGAACCGGCCCTGGAAGTTGATCCAGAAGGCGGCGCTGCTCTCCCTGCCCGATTTGAAGTCAGCGAGTATCTGCTCAACGGTATTAACACTCGACGGTGGATGGCACATTCGTACGTCGCGGCCAATTATTGCCCTGTTGCGGGTAAAGATACGGTCGGGGCCGAGGCTGAAGAACTTAACCTTATCATCCTTATCGACAAATGTTATATCGATGGGCATTGTGCGGAACAGCGCCTCCATCTCCTCAGCTGCAAATGAACCGGTAGAGAGTCTTATTCCCTTGCCGTCACCCCATGAAACCCCGCTTACCTCAACACCTTCGGGCTTCCATTCTGTCTGCGGGTCGTACAGGCAGTAGCCGAACTCCATCGTCTGCTCATAAATTGAGTACCATTCGGCATCGTTGAGCTTGTCCATGCACATCGGAAGCAGAATCTCCTCCTCCTTCATTATCATGTCGGGTATCCCCTGGAAAGCAGGCCTCAGAACAAGTTCGCCAAGCGACTTAAGTTCGTCAATGGTAATCTCTCCGGCCGAACCAAGGGCTTCGATGGCTGCCTTCAGCAGTGCGCGCTCTTCGTCATGCTTTCCCCACATTACCTGCGGCGGACCGGTTATTCCCTTGCTCTCGAGAACAGGGAACAGTAGGTACTCCTTTCTCAGGTAGTGTTTGTCAACATCCATCAGATCGTTAAGTCCTGCCCTTAGCCTGAGAATCAGGAATTCCTTTTCGCTCTCCTTTATTGTGCCAATGGTATCGAGCAGTTTAAGCATCTCACCGGCTACCCTCTCGAGTTCGCGGTTCTCCTTCTTGAAAGTATCGACAGGGTGTCCCGCCGGAACCGATCTGGCACCCGAAAGGTCGATATGCCCCTCAAGAACCGTGGTGTGAATGTCGCACAGTTTAAGAACCTCTTCTGCCGGTAACCCTTCTGATATCAGTTCCTGTTCTACCTCCACCACCTCGTCGTATGGTACTGAACGGAGGATTTCCTGCAGCCTCTTCCGTACCTCACCCGGGGCCTCGCCGGAATGAAGTTGCAGTATCATGTGCTTGAGGAGCTCTTTTCTTTTCTGTGAGTTGTTAATAAGTTCGCTCATATTTTGTCTATAGATTTTGTTTAACCCCGACAGCAAAGTTAAGAATAAATTTAAAGACCACAATGTCTTTTATTAATTAAGACTAAATAAATGAGTTGAGAACTGTCTGACAGGTACTGCTGTTAAATTAATAACAGTGTTGGTTGCCGGTAATCAGTGTGGTCCGCCTATTTTTTAAAAAAGGGAATGAATTCCCTGATGGTTACCAGTGCGACCAGGATAATGGTAATGGCGGCGGCGAAAACTATTGCACGGTAGTCGTCGCTGCGCTTCAGTATTATTCCGGCAAAGGCCCACACTACTGCAAACCCGATAAAGGGGTTTTCAAGTCTGAGAATGGCTGCCGCAACAACCAGGGCGCCTACCGAAATCATTATGATTGTCCATGTCTGGTCCGACAGGCCGAAACCTCCCCGGTTAAGGCTGACCAGCAGGGCGGTTACATTTGCAATAGTTGCAATGCATATCCATCCGAGGTATATGCCGAATGCAGCCTTCGTCAGTCCCGATGACAGCCCCTTTATGTTAATGCCAATCAGAAT
>VGGM01000323.1 GCA_016868515.1 Bacteroidota bacterium
GACCATTACCTGAAGGGCAAACCTGCACCCGAGTGGATGGTGAAGGGGGTGCCATTCCTGAAGAAGGCGAAATAGTGGCGTAGTGACGTAATGACGTATTGGCGTAGTGGCGTAGTGACGTAGTGTCGTAGTGACGTAATGGACGTATAGTGGCAGGTAAAACTGACGGGTGGAACAGCCGCACGATAATGGCGGTTGGTGAGGAGGCGGCCGAACGGCTGCGGAAGTCATCCGTGCTGGTTGTTGGCCTGGGAGGAGTGGGGGGATATGCAGCCGAGATGCTCGTTAGGGCCGGCGTCGGCACAATAACCATTGCCGATGGTGACACAATTCACCCTTCAAACCGAAACAGACAGCTGCTGGCTCTACAGAGTACCGAAGGGCACCTGAAGGCTGAGGTTATGGGTGAGCGTCTGCTCGACATCAATCCCGAACTCAACCTTACCATTATCCCGGAATTCATCCGCGACGACCGGATGATTGAGATCCTCGACAGGAAATTCGAATGGGTTGTTGATGCAATCGACACCCTTTCGCCAAAGGTTTTTCTGATTTACCACTCGCTGCAGAGAGGAATGAAGGTGGTAAGCTCGATGGGCGCCGGGGGACGTTTCGACCCGTCTCAGGTACTTGTCTCCGACATTTCGGAAACCTGTAACTGTACCCTGGCAAGAATTGTCCGGAAAAGGCTCCACAGGCTTGGCATCAGGGAGGGATTCAGGGCAGTATACTCACCAGAATCCATTGACAAGGAGCGGGTTGTTGAAGTGAAGGGAGAAAGAAACAAGGCGTCGGCAGTTGGTACAATATCATATATGCCTGCAATATTCGGGATTAACTGTGCCTCGGTGGTGATAAGGGATATTATCGCATAAATTCATAACTTTATCGTCAATCAACTATTTCAGCAATGAAAAATCGATTGGCAACTTCTGTTGTGTCCCTTTGTATGGTATTAATGACCCTTGTCGTGTCGTGCACCGGCAGGCAACCTGAGGAAATCCTGAAGCAGAAACTTGACTCCGTAATTGCCGTGGAGTTCAGAGCCAATGAACCCGGTGGCAGCTTTATGGTTCTAAAGGAGGGAAGGACCATCTGGTCAGCATCATACGGGCTGACCGATCTCAACACCGGTGAGAAATTTACATCAGCCTCGGTGGCAAATATCGGCTCCATCTCCAAGACATTTGTGGCCTACGGAATACTGATGCTGGAAAGGCAGGGTCTGTTGTCGCTGAATGACTCCATTGCCCGGTTTTTTCCCGATTTTGTGAACCCCGACATTGCCGGCAGGGTCAGGGTTGTCCATCTCATTACACACACATCGGGGCTTCCCGACAGCCGGAAGATAAATGACAATCCGGAATTCTACCTGACCGCTGGCGATGCCGAAAACTTCGCCCCGCTGAAGACGACCGATACCCTTGAATTTGAACCGGGAACCGGGTGGAAATACTCAAATCCGGCCTATAACGGACTCGCCCTCATAATTGAACAGGTTACAGGTATAAAGTGGCAGACATATATTACCGAAAACATCCTAAAGCCCTCCGGTATGGTAAACAGTACCATTACCGATGGCGCCTGGCCCGACAGTGGAGTGGCCCATGGCTACAGCCGGAATACCGGAGTATACGAGGAAGACGACTACGGTGAATTCCCCACATTCACGGCCTCAGGCAACGGCGGGGTTTGGAGTTCGGCCGATGAGCTGGCAAAGTATGTGACCGCCCTGGAAAACTGCACTTTTACCGACTGTGAAACAATTAACAGATCAATGGAGGTATGGAACTTCTCCAGATGGGCCGGACCCGAACCCTCGTCGCAGGGATTATCCTGGGTTATAACCGGTGGCAACGATAGCGGGAGCAGCCGTTGCATTGAACATACAGGCTCGCAGGGTGGATTCAGGGCCCACCTGATGATGTACCCCGATGAGAAGATTACCGTTATATGGATAACCAACAACGGCAAGACCTACACACCACAAATCAGAAAAGTACTGAAGGAAATGAAGTTTATTTTCTGAACGCCCTGAATCCGGCAGCCGGCGTCCGGCAGCCGGAAAGGTCTCAGGCGGAGCAGAGCGGAGTCCCGCACCGAAGGTCGGGAGTGCAGGTAGCAAACCCGTTAACCCGTAACTCGCAACCCGCAACCCCTTATGTCTCCAACGTCCCTTACGCCTTTTACGCCTTATCCCCTTACGCTCCCCTTTTAAACAGATAGTACGCCGGAACCCCCGCCAGCACGGTTAGAAGTGCCACCGATGATTCCATGGGTCGTTCAAGGAACGAGAGAATCAGTATTGCAGCCCCGGTTGTCATGTATACAATCTGTGTTACAGGGAACCCGGGCAGCCTTACGGCTTCGGGATTACGCCTCCGCTGGATGAAAACGCCGGCTACAGCCAGCAAGGGAAATATACCCAGCGAAAATCCCAGGTAGGTAAGCACCTGGTCGAAAGTGCCTGAAACAACAAAGATGATGGCTATAAGACTCTGAAGCACAATAGCATTCGAAGGGACGTGGAATCTGGGGTGCACTTTCGACACAACCCTGAAGAAGAGACCATCTCTGGCCATCGAGTAGTAAACCCTGGGACCGATGATTATAAATGCACTCAGCGATGAGAAGAGCGCAAAGGCTATCATCAGAGCCAGCAGGGTGCCGGCCTGCTGGCCGAACAGCCGCACTGTGGCCAGCCCGCCAACAGCTATCACCCCTTTCATGTCTTCAGGGTGTATACTGTAAACGAACAGTGCATTTACTCCCAGGTAGAGTGCCATCACAATAAGGGTGCCCCAGAGAAGTGAACCCGGCATGGTTCGCTCAGGGTTCCTGATTTCCGAGCCAATGTATGTAGAGGCGTTCCAGCCGCTGTAGGCAAACATTATCCACATAAGCGACAGCGCAACCGTTTTCATTCCGGGGAACCCGG
>VGGM01000324.1 GCA_016868515.1 Bacteroidota bacterium
TATTCTCAGGGAGACTACACCACCCGGAGGGTTCACCATAAACCCGGTTGAATGGGACCGCACTGCAGCCGACGGTTCGAGGGCAGGCAGCGGAACCTACATATTTACAATTACCCTTAAAACAGACAACAGGGAGATAGCACGGGGTTCGGGGAGGATGATAATTTTGTAATTACGACGCAATAAATGCCATAATAAAATGTTTTATATTTGCACAATTGTACATGAGAGCTATAATGAAGAGATTTAATGTTTTAGTAATGCTTGCACTGGCAGGTTCACTGGTATTTCAGTCATCTCTGTATTCACAGTCAACCACGCCCGAACTCAACGCAATCCAGACCGTAGTACCGTTCCTTACCATCTCACCCGATTCCAGGGCCGGTGCAATGGGCGATGCCGGCGTGGCTACCAGTCCCGACAATTACAGCACCTACTGGAATCCGGCAAAATATGCCTTTATCGACGGGAACAGCGGATTTGCACTCTCCTATTCACCGTGGCTGAGGGCACTTATCCCCGACATCAACATAGCATATCTTTCAGCTTACAGGCGCATTGACACCAGGCAGGTAGTCTCAATGTCGCTTATTTACTCGTCACTTGGAGACATTCCCTTCACCGACGATTTCGGGAATGTCAGCAGGACCTTCAAACCAAATGAGTTTGCACTGGACGGGACATATGCCAGATTATTCTCTGAGAATCTGGCTGGCGGAGTTGCTTTCAGGTTCATATATTCGAATCTTACCGGAGGGGAACCCGTGGGCGGTACCGAAACAAAACCGGGGATTTCATTTGCTGCCGATCTTTCAGCCTACTATACCAATAATACGAGGCTATCGGGCAAGGATTTCGATTACGCGTTCGGTATAAACTTCTCAAATATCGGCTCAAAAATGAGTTACACCGACGCCCGCGACCCCGATTTCATTCCGATGAACATGAAACTCGGTTCATCGGGCACCCTGATTCTTGACAGGTATAACAAAATAACGCTGGCCCTTGACATCAACAAGCTGCTGGTTCCCACACCTCCGGTATATAACGAGGACCGCGAGATAATTGCCGGAAAGGATCCTAATGTTGCGGTTGCAGTTGCAGTATTCCAGTCATTTTTCGATGCCCCGGGAGGTTTCAGGGAGGAGTTGCGTGAAATAACCTATTCTGCAGGAGCCGAATACCTCCACAATGAGCAATTTGCCATCAGGGGAGGCTATTTCCATGAAAACGCATCGAAGGGCAACAGAAAGTACTTCACCACCGGTGCAGGTTTTAAGATGAATGTGTTCGCAATTGATGTTTCATACCTTATGCCGGTGGTTCAGAACCACCCCCTTGCACGAACCCTCAGGTTCTCAATAGCATTTGAGTTCGACGCCCTGAGGAATGCTTCAAGAAAGAGCAATACATGAAATTCCGCACCGGACAGGGGATCGATTTCCACCGCCTGGTGGAGGGAAGGGATCTGTGGCTCGGTGGTGTGCTGGTTCCCTCCGGAAAAGGTTCACTTGCCCATTCAGACGGTGATGTGCTTATCCACGCTATCTGTGATGCAATACTCGGTGCCGCAGGTCTTCGCGACATAGGCTTTCACTTTCCCGACAACGACGGCAGTTACCTTAATATTGACAGTAAGATTCTGCTTGCACGCACGGTTGAGATGGCTTCGGAAAAAGGATTCCGCATTGTCAATATTGACTCTACAGTTATGCTTGAGAGTCCAAAGCTGTCACCACATATACCTGAGATGTGCAGGGTTCTGGCTTCTGTAGCGGGTATTGCCGCTGATGCGGTTTCGGTAAAGGCAACCACAACCGAGGGTATGGGTTTTACCGGGCGCGGTGACGGCATTGTGGCAATGGCATCGGTACTTTTAGAGCACTAGTGTTTCAGTCTTTGTCATCTTTTTACTTTCTTTGCATCCATATTTTTCAAAACAAACCTGCCGGAATATGGAGAAAACAACACTTGTACTGGGCGCAAGCCCTAATCCAAACAGATTCGCCTACAAGGCAATAAGGAGCCTTCAGAGAAGGAATATACCGGTAGTTGCAATAGGCCGCAGGGATGTTGACCTTGATGAGTCAATCAAAATAAGAAAGGGTAAACCCACCGGAATTGGAAAGATCCATACAGTTACACTCTATATGAACGCCAAATTTCAGGAAGAGTATTACGAATATATTCTGAAACTGGAACCGAAGCGCATCATTTTCAATCCCGGAACCACAAATAGTGAACTGGCAGAAATGGCGAGAAAAGCCGGTATTGAGGTAGTCGACGACTGCCTGCTGGTTATGCTTAACAACGGGAAATTCTGATTATCCGGGGAACTGTTCCGATATTAAATCCGCGTCAGGTATCACAGGCATTGTAATCCTCAGGAGGGGGGTGCGTTCCATTTCCCTTTGAATTGCTTTCATGGCACCTGGGTTCCGTGCCCAGCTTCTGCGGGCTATTCCGTTGTTGACATCCCAGTGGAGCATCAGTTTAAGTTTTTCTGCTGCCTCAGCCGAACCGTCCAGCACCATACCGAACCCGCCATTGATAACCTCACCCCAGCCTACGCCTCCTCCATTGTGTATCGACACCCACGTTGCCCCCCTGAATGAATCGCCTATGACATTCTGTACAGCCATGTCGGCAGTGAAGGCGGAGCCATCGTATATATCGGAGGTTTCCCTGTAGGGTGAATCGGTACCTGAAACATCGTGATGGTCACGGCCCAGAATTATGGGGGCTGATATTTCACCTGCAGCGATTGCCCTGTTGAATGCCCCTGCAATTTCAATCCTGCCTGCCGAGTCGGCATATAGTATCCTTGCCTGCGATCCTACCACCAACCTGTTTCTGGCAGCTTCACGTATCCAGTGTATATTGTCGGCCATCTGCATCTTTATGTCAGGGGGAGCCAGCTTCATGAGTC
>VGGM01000325.1 GCA_016868515.1 Bacteroidota bacterium
AGGAGGGTTGCTTAACAAGGAGAAACCCCGGGCTGTTCTTCGCACAGCCCGGATTTTTTGTTTTCATCCTCTTACAGAAGCAAGCTTCTGACGAGTCTGAAAACAAAAATCCCCGGTGCTTTCGCACCAGGGCTTTTTCCTTGTAGCGGAGGGAGGATTCGAACCTCCGACCTTTGGGTTATGAGCCCAACGAGCTACCTCTGCTCCACCCCGCAGTTTTACGAGGTGCAAATATAATGCTTACCTGCCACGCCACCAAGAAAAATTTTACTTTTTTACTCTTTTTTGGTATGTTTGCTCTTTTCCGGGACCGCCGAAACATGGAAAACCGGAGATTCAGAATAGTGTGAAATAATTAACAATCAGCATATTATGCCACGCGTATTTAAAGCCATCGATATTGCAAAGGAAGAAAAGGAGGTTATGCGCGATTACCTCGACCGCCATATGCCCCATCTGTTCTGTCCCGACGAAGTAAAAAAGGGTGATAAGTTCACTGTTAAGGTTAAAATGGGTAACGAATATCCCCACCCCGATGATGCCGATCACTTCATCAGTCTGATTCAGCTGTGGAACCGTGAAACCCTGCTGGCCGAGTGCCGCTACACCTCAGGCGCCTTCGGCCATAAGCCTTCACATTCGGAGGTCGACTTCTACCTTACCGCGCCCGATGTGTCAATGAACCTCTCAGCCATGTCGGTGTGCACCAAGCACGGGCTGTGGCAAAGCGAGGATAAGCCGGTGAAGGTGATTTAATATTGCTATCTTTGCGGGTCTATTTAATCTACTAATGGCTAAAGGTGACGTAAAAAAGAGAAACTGGCGCGACATGTACCGGTTTGCAGTTTTTAATGACAAAACCTTCGAGGAGGTCTGGCGAATCAGGCTTACAAGGTATTCGGCCTTTTTACTGGGTTCACTGATACTGGTGACAATCATCGGTTCAACAGTGTCGCTCATCGCATTCACAAACCTCAGGGAGTTTATCCCGGGTTACCCCGACTTCACACTCAGGCGAAGCATATACATGAATGCCATATACCTCGACTCACTTGAGCGCGAGCTTGAAAGACGCGACGCTTACTTTTACAACATAAACGCAATAGTCTCGGGCAGGGAGCCTATTGACAGGCTTGCAGCGCAGGACACGGGCCGAACCTATACCAATATCACTTTCAGCTCGTCATACCAGGATTCTTTGCTAAGGGTTCAGATGGAGAATGACGAGAGGTACAACCTTACCCTGGGAACCAACACCAACGCCGGATGGAAAGGACTGGCCAGCATACATTTCTTCCCTCCCGTGAAAGGTATTGTAACTGCGAAGTTCGACTACCGTACACGGCACTTCGGAACCGACATAGTTGCACGGCCAAAGGCTCTCGTCTCGGCAACACTCGACGGCGTGGTAATATTCACCGGCTGGACTATGGAAACGGGTTTCGTGATTCAGGTTCAGCATCCCAACGACATAGTCTCCATTTACAAGCATAACGCGGTTCTGCTAAAGGAGACCGGCGATATGGTGAGGGCCGGTGAGGCCATCGCAATTATCGGCGACTCGGGCGAGATGTACACCTCAGGTCCGCACCTCCATTTCGAAATCTGGTACAGGGGCGAAGCCGTCGATCCCGAGAGGTATATTATGTTCTGATATCCCTATGATGGCAAGGCACATAACAATACTGGGTTCAACAGGTTCTATCGGAACCCAGGCCCTCGGGGTTCTTTCGAACTACCCCGACCGCTTTACCATTGAGGTTCTTACCGCCAACAATAATTACCGCCTGCTGGCCGACCAGGCACTGAAATACCGACCCGATGCAGTTGTAATCGGTAACGCGGAACACTACCAGAGTCTTAAGGAACTGCTGGCAGGCGAACCGGTTAAGGTATATGCCGGATACGATGCCATTGAGCAGATAGCCGGCGCCGGCAACAGCGATACCGTACTGGCTTCCATGGTGGGTTACTCGGGACTAAAGCCCGCGATCAGCGCCGTTGAGGCCGGCAAGATCGTAGCCCTCGCCAACAAGGAAACTCTGGTTGTGGCCGGTCACCTGATAAGGGAGAAAGCACAACAGTCGGGCAGTTTTATCATACCTGTCGACTCTGAACATTCGGCAATCTTCCAATGCCTGGTGGGAGAGGGCGAAAACCAGATTGAAAAGATAACACTCACCGCTTCGGGAGGTCCGTTCAGGCAACTTACCAGGGAACAGCTTGAAACAGTCACACCCGCCCTGGCCCTGAAACACCCCAACTGGGATATGGGCAGCAAGGTCACTATCGACTCAGCCTCACTAATGAACAAGGGTCTGGAAGTAATTGAGGCTCACTGGCTGTTCGGTATTCCTGCTTCGAAGATAGAGGTGGTTATACATCCCCAGTCGATTCTCCATTCGATGGTCCATTTCAGTGACGGATCGGTGAAGGCCCAGATGGGAATTCCCGATATGCGGGTGCCAATTATTTATGCATTGGCATATCCCGACAGGCTGGTTACCGACCTGCCCAGACTCGACTTTGCAACTTGCACGAATTTAACCTTTCACCAGCCTGACACAGACCGGTTCCGCAACCTGGCACTAGCATACCAGGCTCTCAATGCCGGTGGCAACATGCCATGCGCCCTCAACTCGGCAAATGAGGTGGCCGTTGCATCATTCCTGTGCAACGAGCTGAAATTCACCCAGATGCCTGAGCTCGTCGATTACGTCATGAATAAAACAATACACCTGTCCCATCCCTCGCTCGCCGATCTGGAACTTACTGATGCTGAGGGCCGTTCACAGGCACATACTTACATTCGCAAATATTCAAAACGATTATGACAATACTTATAAAGGCAGCACAACTCTTGCTGGCACTTTCGATACTGGTAATCATCCATGAACTGGGTCATTTTCTCTTCGCAAAGCTGT
>VGGM01000326.1 GCA_016868515.1 Bacteroidota bacterium
CCCGGGCCGACGCAGTCTTTACGATACTTTCAGGGCACTTATTGAGTTGAAAAGCGATTATGCAGTATTCTCAACCGATAATTTTTCAATATCGCAACAGCAGGGTAAACTCAAGAGGATAAACCTCCAGCATAGCGAGATGGATGTTGTGGTACTTGGTAACTTCGATGTTTTGACCGGAACCATTCCCGGAGGGTTTACGCGTACCGGTAAATGGTATGAGTTCTTTAGCGGTGATTCGCTTATGATAACATCATCTACTCTTGACAGTGAAATCTCACTTCAGGCAGGTGAATACAGGCTGTACACCTCAACCAGGATTGAGCGTCCGGCATTCATAACTTCAGCAGAGTCTCCTTTGGAAGGGAGGAGGGTTTCATCCGTTAATGCATTCCCTAATCCGTTCAGGTATGGGACCATGCTAACCTTCGGCCAGGTGGCTTCGGGAACTGGTGCAGAAATTGAAATAGTCTCATTGAAAGGTCAGCCAGTGAGGAGGCTCAGGGCAGCCTCCGGGTCTTCAGAAATATGGTGGGACGGCTTAACTGAAAGTGGTACAGAAGCCGAACCAGGGATATACTTCATAAAGATGTCAGACGGTATTGTTATGTCAACTGGCAGGTTAATAAAGTTTTAGTCTCTTTTGTATACCGATTAGAATATTATTTTTTAAGGATAAGGAATTCCCACGGGCCGAGCTCCACCTGCATCCCTTTTTCAAGCACAACAGTTTCGCCGGTAAAAACGTTTTCGTACGATGTTCCTTCAATTCTGTCTCTGATAACCCCTTTTGCAGCTGACGGGCTGAGGTTGATTATCGCAGCAACAGCGTTTTCTTCTTTTTCCCTTACATATGCATACACCTTGCTGTTTCCTGTCTTAAGGGTTTTGAAGGTTCCGCCTTCCTTGCCGTGACGGAGGGCAGGGTGTGAAGTGCGCAGACTGATGAGTGTGGCATAAAATTCAAAAAGTCCGGTCTCTTTCCATTCAATCGGATCGCGTTCAAAAAACTTGAGCCTCTTGTTGAGGCCTGCTTCCTGGCCATTATAAATAAGCGGAACACCAGGTATGGTCAGCAGGTATGCGGCGAAAGCCTTGTGAGCACTTCCCATTCGCTCATCAATGGTCCCGTTCCAGGAATTTTCATCATGGTTATCGATGAACCTTAACCTGTATGAATCGCCGGGGTAATAGAGCAACTCGTACCTGAGCATGGAGTCGAGGGCCAGGGGGTGCCTTTTCCCCTGAGCCACCGAGTTCATAAGATGGTGGTGTGCCCATGCATAGTTCATATCAAAGGCCCTTTCCAGGAGGAATGAATTAGCCTCGTCTTCGGCAAGCATAAGTACAGGTTTGACTGTGTTAAGTTCATTATAAGCGCGGAACCAGAATTCTTCAGGCACCTGACCCGGGTAATCGCACCTGAAACCGTCAACACCAACTTCTTCAACCCAGAATCTCATGGCCGAGATCATAAAATCCCACAAGGGCCCGGCTGAGTAGTCAAACTGCACTACATCTGTCCAGTCATAGGGAGAAACGAATTTCCCGAGAGAGTCTTTCTGATACCATTCGGGGTTCTGCAGCATGATATGATTATCCCATGCAGAGTGGTTTCCAACCCAGTCGAGTATTACCTTAAACCCCAGTTCATGGGCTTTTGCCACCAGTGATCTGAAGTCTTCCATGGTGCCGAATTCAGGATTTACTGCTTTATAATCGGATATGGAATAGTAGCTTCCAAGTTCCCCCTTACGGTTCTCGGCTCCGATAGGGTAAACCGGCATGAACCAGATTACATTCACACCAAGCCTCTGAAGCCTTGGCAGATCGGCTTGAACAGAGGCAAATGTTCCATCAGAGCTGTACTGCCTGACGTTAAGCTCATAAATGACCATATTGCGGGTCCATTCGGCCGGAGTGACCGATGATGTGAGAGGCTTATCAACCTTAACAGGTTTGGGTTGGCAGGCGTAAACCAAAGCAGCAACACCAATAATCAAAATGGCTAATCTGAAGATTTGTTCTTTCATGGTGGTTATTTTTTGAGTTCGATAATCATTGCCTTTTTCGGACCAATAGTGAAACCGGAACTGATGTCGACAGGAGATTCACCAATAAGGTCATAACCCGATTTGAAACCAACGAGTGATTCCATGTAGCGTTCAGGGTTTATAATGCCGGCCTTTTCCGGATTGTTGTTAAGAACTATCATTACACTTTCCATCTCATTATATCTGAAATATACATAAAGACCATTTTCCGGGATGTAATGCTTGAGTTTACCATAATGGATCACATCCTTCTCTTTTCTCCAGTTGAGAAGTCTGGTACAGAATTCAAGCGCTTCCAGTTCCTCTTCTGTCAGGCCTGTTCCTGTGAAAGCATTCTTGCTGTCTCCGGGCCATCCTCCGGGGAAATCCTCCCTGAGATATCCGTCACCCCTTGCCTTTTCTCCCTGCATCAGTATCTCCGTGCCGTAATAAAACTGTGGTATTCCCCTTGTTGTAAGAATAAAGGCCAGAGCCATTTTGTATATGTCAATGCCGGAACTGACCTGGGTGAAGTATCTTGTCAGATCGTGATTATCGAGGAAAATTACATTACTGGCCGGATTGGGATAGATGAAATCCTGAGAAAGAATAAGGTAAATGCGGGCGATTCCTTCTGTCCATGTGTCGGCTTCAGTGAAAGCCCTGTGGGTTGAGAGTGACAGCGGGAAGTCAGTAACTGATGGCAGATGCGATTCATAGCCGTCGGGGTTTATTTTATTCAATGCCCAGTAGGCGGTAAGAGACTCCTCTTCAAACCACACTTCACCCACAATGAAGAAACCAGGGAACTCATCGGTTACCCGTTTAGCCCAGCGAGCCATCATGTATTTCTCGGGGTAAGGATAAGTATCCATTCTGATGCCATCAATT
>VGGM01000327.1 GCA_016868515.1 Bacteroidota bacterium
ATAGTTGCTGTTCAGGAACCCAATGCAATTCGGTCCGATAAGGCACCCACCAACCGAGTCGATTATCTCTGCCACCTCCCGTTCCAGTCGCGCCCCCGCTTCTCCCTCCTCACTGAACCCCGCTGAGAGTATTATAAATGCTTTTGTACCCTTTTGGCGGGCCAGCACCGATACAGTTGACGGACAATGAGCCGCTGCTATGGCAATTATGGCCAGATCGGTTTCGGGAAGCAGATTTACTTCGCGGTATGATTTAATACCCTGGACGATGTCGAGTTTCGGGTTAACAACATACAGATTACCACTGAAAGCATTATCAATAAGATTCTTAAGAACCTTGCCCCCTGGTTTTGTCTTATCCTCCGAACCACCCACAACAACTATGCTGCGGGGATTCAATAGTTTTTGATTTATCATGTTGGTTTGTTATCGGGTAATGCAAATTTATTACTCTTTCCGCAGGTTGACTTCACCCGGCTGTTACAACCCTGAAAAACGCTTCAGAAACCCGACATTCTCGGCTATATTATAGAGATATTTCTCTGAAATATAAATACTTAATCTCAAGTCCATTCTTTGTTACCAACAGCGAAAGATAGAAAGATTCTTAATACTTCCAAATATGTATTATCACTCTTCGGGAACCGGGAACCGGGAACCCGATACCGGCAGCAGCCCGTTCCGGCCATCCTTTCATTTTACCACCGGAATTCCCTATTTTTGCGGCCTGACAGGGAAAGAATGAAGAGTGCCATAAGAACAATTCCGTTCCAGCCTGCCGGCCCGGTATGGATGAAGGCTGCAGTTGCGGGAAGCATTTGGGCATCGCTTGAGATTATAATCGGCAGTTTCCTGCACAATCTGAGGGTGCCATTTTCCGGTACAATACTGGCTGTTATGAGTGTATACCTTATGGTCGGATTCCTTCAGGTATGGAATGAACGCGGACTGGTATGGAGGGCAGGTATAATATGCGGGTTAATGAAATCGGTATCGCCAAGCGCTGTTATAATCGGACCAATGACAGGTATAATGCTCGAGGCTATACTTCTTGAGACCACGATCAGGCTCCTCGGGAGAAACCTGACCGGCTACCTGGCAGGAGGAGCAATTGCTGTTTTCAGTACCCTCATACACAAAATTGCCACTCTGCTTATCCTCTACGGTTTCGACCTGGTAAGAATTGCGGCCGACCTATATAGCTTTGCCGTAAGGCAGACAGGCTTTGAAACGGACCGTCCGGAAGTTCTGCTCTTAATGATCTCCGGTGTTTACCTGGGCGCCGGTATGCTTGCAGCCTCCGGTGGTTACATTGCCGGCAGATTATACATATCGAAGCAAAAGATTCCGGACCCGGGCGTCACCCTTGAACATGGGTCAGAAAATTCGCTCTTTTCTCATACTTCAGGTGACAGGTATTCTCTGTTTTCGCTGATGGCCAATGTTGTTATGATTGTTGCATCCCTGGCGCTGCTGAATATGTCGCACCTCAGCATTGCCGTCACTTTCGGTGCACTTTATATAATCTTCGTTTTCATTTATTACAGAAACGCGGCAAGGAAGCTTAAGAAGCCCGGAGTATGGATTCAGTTTGCAATAATAGCTTTCCTGTCGGCTTTCCTGTGGAACTCGCTGTCAGGTGTCCATATTCTTGATCCGACAGGCATGGTGGCTGGTTTCAAAATGATATGGAGGGCAATGGTGGTGATTACAGGATTCGCTGCTGTGAGCGCTGAAATGAAAAACCCTCTCATAAAAACAGTGCTCTACAACCGGGGACTTGCAAATCTGTACCAGTCACTATCGCTTGCCTTCGCTGCGCTTCCATCAGTAATATCACGGTTACCGGCCCCCAACGAACTTCTCAAAAAGAGAAAACACTCATTCGGAACTCTTTTTCACACGGCTGAGTTGCTTCTTCCGGTTCTCGAAACAGAGAACAACCGAAGACCACATATATTCATAATGACCGGAGACAGACTGTCGGGAAAGACAACCTTCCTGAAGGAGATTATTAGTATATTGAATGAGAGAGCGATCAATCCCGCCGGTTTTATATCGGAAGGCATTCACGAGAGTGAAACAAGGATAGGTTTTAAGCTTACAGGGATTGCTTCAGAAAAGAGAGTTGAACTCTGCAGTACAGTTGAGAGGCCGGGTATGATCAGGCAGGGAAGGTTCTGGTTCAGCAGGGAAGCCCTTCAGACAGGAGACGAAATAATACGTGAGGCAGCCTCTTCAGGGGCAGCAGTTATTGTAATCGATGAGGTAGGGCCCCTTGAAATAAGCGGTAAAGGATGGTACAACGCCATTGAAAACGCAACCGCCTCATCAGATGCGGTGCATGTGTGGAGCGTGCGCAGGAGTCTTGTAAAGAAAGCGTCAAGAAGATGGAATACGGGAGATGTAACCATAGTTGACACAACGACTGCAATTCCTGAAGAGACAGCATTACTGATAATCGAAGCAGCAAATAAGGTCAGGGGCATAAACGGCCATAGTATCAATCTCTGATCGTTCTGACAATAAACCCCATGACCAGGGTTCCCGCAACTCCAAGGATAACAACGGTAACCCTTCCGCTTGTTGATGAAAGCAGGAATATTACAGAGACACAAATCATCGACCACATCATTAAAATGGTCAACACCTTCTCTCGCAGCGTCATGCCCCTCTTCTCCTGCCATCTTTTTATCCTCTTGCCGCAGATACTGGTCGATAAGAGCCAGTTATAGAGCCTGTCAGAGCTTCTCATATATAATCCTGCAGTAAGCAGCAGGAAAGGCGTTGTGGGCAATCCGGGCAATACTATCCCGATTATCCCAGCTCCGAGAGATATGGTTCCAAGCAATATCAGTATTAACTTCCAGAGATTCATCTTACAAATTGCATAAAAGGTGCTGAGGTTTCATACTAAATT
>VGGM01000328.1 GCA_016868515.1 Bacteroidota bacterium
GGTTCTGAACTGTTGTTTATATCTGTAAATATTCATGGCGCGTCAGATTTTGTCGAATGCGTTGCTGAAATCATTAATTATATCGTCAATATGCTCGAGTCCCACCGATACCCTGAAGAGGCCGGGTTCGACGCCGGCGGCCAGCTGCTCCTGCCTGCTCAGCTGTGAGTGAGTGGTGGCTGCCGGCTCGATAATGAGTGTGCGGGCGTCGCCCACGTTTGCAAGGTGGCTTACCAGATCGAAGTTTCTCACCAGCTTTGATGCCCTCTTTGGCGATGCCTTCAGTATAAAGCTGAGCACGCCGCCGGCACCACGGGGCAGGTATCGCTTTGCTATATCGTACGACGGGTGCGATGGGAGCGACGGGTGGCTTACCTGCTCAACCAGAGGGTGCTGACTGAGCCAGCCGGCGAGTGCGACGGTGTTGCTCACATGACGGTCCATACGAAGCGAAAGGGTTTCGAGTCCCTGCAAAAGAAGAAACGAGTTGAAGGGGCTTATGCAGGGACCGAGGTCGCGGAGACCTTCAACCCTTGCCTTGATAATAAATGGTACAGAGCCTTTGCCTGAGCCGAACTTTTCGGTGTATACCATTCCGTGATATCCGTCGGATGGGGAGGTAAACTGCGGGAACCGCCCGTTGGTCCAGTCGAACCTGCCGGCGTCGACTATCACGCCGCCGATGGCTGTACCGTGACCGCCGATCCACTTTGTGGCCGACTCAACGATTATGTCGGCGCCGTGGTCGATGGGACGGCACAGGTATCCGCACGCTCCGAAGGTGTTGTCGACAATAAGAGGAATGCCGTTGGCGCGTGCCAGTTTCGAGAGTGCTTCAAAATCGGGAACAGTGAACCCCGGGTTACCTATCGTTTCAACGTAAATTGCCTTTGTGCGGCTGTCGATGAGTCGTGCGAACGCCTCCGTGGTTCCCCCGGTGGCAAACCTTGCCTCAATGCCGAAGTTGCGGAGTGTAACCCTGAACTGGTTGTGCGAACCGCCGTAGAGCCATGGCGAGCTGACGAAGTTATCGCCGCTGGCAAGGATTGTCGTAAGGGCGATGAACTGGGCGGCGTGACCCGACGATACCACCAGTGCCGCAGCTCCCCCTTCGAGTGCGGCGATGCGCTTCTCGAGCACTTCGGTGGTGGGATTGTTGATGCGGGTGTAGATGTTGCCGGCAGCGTCGAGGTTGAAGAGTGAAGCGGCATGGCCGGCATCCTCGAAGGTGTAGCTGGTGGTCTGGTAGATGGGCACGGCGCGTGAACGGGTGTGCTGATCGGGGGTATGACCCGAATGTATCTGTAGAGTTTCGAAGCGGTATTGCTGTGACATGGTATATATGAATTATCGGTTTGACAATTGCCTCCGGCAGGTGGTGCACAGCGAGGTGCAGACACCATGGGCGGCTGTTAACTACAAAAAAATGAGGTGATTAAAAGGGGTGAACGGTTTTTGCGAACCGTCAGCTGCACATGGACATAGGCAGCAGCGGCATGTAAAAATTGCGGTCGTTGTGATGAGTTCTGCTCATACTTACGGGCAAAATGCCTTTAAGTGAATAATGGGACAAAGGTATGAAGAGGTTATTAATATGCAACCAGTCATGGTTAGTTTAATGTAAAAATTTTACATCCTGTGGAATTTCATTATTTTCATACCTTTAATTTGTGTCGTTGAACAAAGATTATAACTAACTGACTCGCCGATGAAAAAAGCCCTTTTGTTTACAGGTTTCACATTTATTATCGCATCGTGTGGCCCGACAGGCAGGAATGATGAAAGCGGATTTGTAAGGGCTGAATATTTCTATAATGATTCATTGGCAGTTTCAGAGATTGCCAGAACGGAGAGGATCGTGACTATCCGGGAATCTGATACACTGATAATAGGTCGGATAGCGGAGGTCTCGCGGCTTGATGACAGGTTCCTTATCCTGGCCGAAGTTGAGAAAGGTTCTCCCCTGCTTATTTTCAGTCAGTCGGGCAGGCCTTTAAGAAGGGTGGGTATCAGGGGTCGGGGTCCGCAGGAAATAGAGAGATTCAGGTCACATACTTATAATGTATCGGGAAACACGATTGAAATCTTTGATTCGGCAAAGAAGATGGTTCATGTGTACGATACTACCGGCAAATATATATCCGGTATTCCTTTCGGAATTAGTCCCGATGATTTCTCAGTTACAGCTGATGGCAGATACCTCCTCTACATGCTTACAACATTCACTATGGAGGGGCATGACAAAATGTTTCCCGGAGTCTACCTTTTTGGCGCCGATGGTGAGTATATAAAGCCTCTTTTTTCGCTTAACAGGCCGAATTACCATATTCACAGTTCTGAATGTTTTATGGGGATACAGCCCGTCTCCTGGCTCACTGCTTTTGACGATAATGTCTACAGTTTTGATGGCGATACAGCGAAGAAAGTGATGGAGATTGATTTCGCTGAAAGGGCATGGCCTGCACAGGAGAGGGAGGCTTTCAGGCTTTTTGACCAGCCCCCGTTCGATTATATATTCATGAAGGCCTACCCGATTGAAACAAAGAGGTATATTTCATTTGTAGCTTTTTTTCTAAACGACAAGAAATATGGATCCGCTATCATCGACAAAAAGGAGATGACCTGCAGGATGTATCCGGGAATAAAGAACGATATCTCAGGGGGCTCTGTCAGCTTCGTTGGCAGCAGTGATTCTGAGCTTTACAGCGCCACTACCCGTGTAATCGGTAACACTGACCAGGTAACAGAGCTGCACATTTTCAGAACCCGCTAACCGGCACCGAAACTGGCGCCCGACGCCGTTTCCCCCAGACTTTCGCGCCGCCGCGGCGATGAAATCAACACCCCTCCGCCGCGGCGACGAAATCTCTGCACCGCCGCGATCAATTTTCGTCAACCCAA
>VGGM01000329.1 GCA_016868515.1 Bacteroidota bacterium
TGAGAATTCGTTTAATGGCTAGACTTATGACACCTCTGATCAGGGTTGGGATACTTTCGGCATGTGAACTTGGTTTCACCCTCAAGGGTAAATTCAGGAGCGGCAGTGACAATCTGTTTGGTCCTTCAGTATGGAAGGCCGGAATTAAGGATGGTTTTATTGAATTGCAGAATGACCTTGGCTACATGGCAGTTGTCAATGAGTTCAGACTTGATCCTCTGGAGGATAATGATACCTCATTTGTTCTTCATTCGGTTGTAATAGGGGTTGACTTCCACTGGGAAAGAAGTGAGGACCAGGAGTTTCCCGGGGCATTGTCTCTTATTACCGGGGAAGACGGAATTACAGCCATCAACATACTCAGCATTGAAGATTATCTGATAAGCGTGATCTCCTCGGAGATGAGCGCAACATCTTCAGAAGAATTGCTGAGGGCTCATGCTGTGGTTTCGCGCAGCTGGTTACTGGCGCAACTTGAGAAAAGCCAGGAACTCGGCGTGGGAGGAACCAGATACCAGACATCGTTTGTTACCGGGGATGAGATTGTAAGATGGTATGACAGGGAGGATCATCTCAGTTTCGATGTATGTGCCGACGACCATTGTCAGCGATACCAGGGAATCACCCGGGCGTCAACGCCTGCGGTTGTGGATGCAGTCAGGAAGACTTATGGTGTGGTGCTGGCTTACGGCGGAAGGATATGCGATACCCGTTATTACAAATCGTGCGGGGGCGTGACCGAGTTGTTTGAAAACGCCTGGGAACCGGTCGATCATCCGTATCTGCAGAAAGTCATTGATAATCCGGAACCCCCGGCCGGATTCAGTACTCATCTTGATAATGAGGATGATGCGGTGGCATGGATAAAGGGTTCGCCCGATGCCTTCTGCAACACCAGTGACAAGGCCATACTTTCGCAGGTACTGAATGACTACGATCAGGAGACGACCGATTTCTACCGCTGGAATGTTGAATACACGGCCAGTGAACTGAGCGCCCTTGTGAAGGAGAGGACCGGCATTGATTTCGGAACCATTACCGGACTTGAGCCGCTTACGCGGGGCAGTTCGGGGCGCATAACACGGCTAAGGATAACCGGTTCCGCCAGAACGATGGTGATAGGTAAGGAGTTGCTGATCAGAAAGGCGCTGTCTAAGAGTCATCTTTACAGCTCGTGCTTCTTTGTTGAAATGTCGGAGGTACGTGGCGAGACTGGTTTTGTACTTCATGGCGCCGGATGGGGACACGGGGTGGGGCTGTGCCAGATAGGTGCGGCAGTGATGGGTGCCAGGGGGTACGGATACCGCGATATACTGATGCATTACTTCAGGGATGCCCTGCTGGAAAAGAGATACTGATGGGAATAAGAACTATAGTTTTAATGGCGCTTGTGGCGGTGCTCTTCCCTCCGGTCTCGGGACAGGGGTGGATAAGAATAAATCAGGTTGGTTATCTTCCCGAATCAGTTAAGGTTGCGGTGTTTATCGGAACACGTGAGGAGAAGATAAAAGACTTTGCATTGTGCGACGCCATTACCGGCAGGGTTGTTTTCAGAGGCCCTGCCAGTAGTTACAGCGGCAGTAGTTGGGGTATGAAGTCGGCCGCCAGGCTCGATTTCTCGGCCTTTGAGCAGCCGGGAGGCTATTACCTGGCCATGAACGGATACCGGTCGCCTGTTTTCAGGATTGGGGCCGATGTGTATGCCGGTTCGGCTGAATTCATACTGAAATATATGCGGCAACAGCGGTGCGGCGACAACCCGTGGCTTGATGACTCGTGCCATGTTCACGACGGGATGATAGTTGACCACCCTACACGGACAGGTGAGGTTATTGATGTTACCGGAGGATGGCACGATGCAAGCGACTACCTTCAGTACCTTCCGACTTCGGCCAACGCTGTCTACCAGATGATGTTTGCATGGATGCAGAATCCGGATATATACGGCGACAGATACGATGCCTCGGGGCGGCCGGCGAAGAATGGCGTTCCCGACATACTCGACGAGGCGATGTGGGGACTCGACTGGATGCTTAAGATGAATCCCGACAGCGGCGTGATGTTCAACCAGATTGCCGACGACCGCGACCACCGCGGGTTCAGACTGCCGACTCTCGATACAGTCTCTTATGGGCTTGGTCCTTACAGGCCTGTTTACTTCGTTACCGGGAAACCCCAGGGTCTGGCAAGGTTCAAAAACCGGACCGAAGGGGTTTCTTCTACTGCGGGCAAGTATGCCTCGGCCTTTGCCCTGGCGGCGAGGGTATTCGGTGAGAGAGAGCCTGAGAAAGCAGAGCTCTTTGCAACGAGGGCGAGGCGGCCTTTGCATTCGGGCTTACCGACCTTGGAGCAACACAGACAGCCTGCAATGTCTCACCCTATTTTTATGAGGAGGATAATTATGTCGATGACCTTCAGCTTGGCGCATGGGAGCTCTTCCGGCTCACCGGTGAGGAATACTACCTTAAGCAGGCCGACTACTGGGGCAATCTTGAGCCGGTAACACCCTGGATTGTAAAGGATACCGCCAGGCACTATCAGTACTACCCCTTCGTCAATCTTGGTCATGCCAATATAGGTATGGACGATAACATCTACTCCGACAAGTATCTTTTCTTTATGCGCCAGGGTTTGCGAATTCTTCGCGACCGGCGCACCGACGATCCCTTCAGGGTAACCGTACCGTTTACCTGGTGTTCAAGCAACTTTGTGAATGCAGCACTTACCCAGCACCTGCTTTACCGCGGAGCGACAGGCGACAGCCAGTTTATTGTAGCGGAGGCAGCGCTTCGCGACTGGCTTTTCGGCTGCAATCCGTGGGGTACATCGATGATTTGCGGCTACCCTGAGGGCGGAGACTATCCGCGTTATCCACATTCGGCATTCACCCTGCATCTGGG
>VGGM01000330.1 GCA_016868515.1 Bacteroidota bacterium
CTTGCCGCCTGCCCCCACTCATCAATCAAATACAGATTCCTGAAGATGAACCCCGACACGGCAAGAAACCTCTACCTTGTTCTTACCATAACCCTCCACGCCGTATTCCTTGCATTGGCAAGAATCTAGAATCCGGCATCTGCTGCGGCGCAACCGCCGTTCCACATCTCACATCGTTAGTCTGAAATCTGAAATCTGAAATCGAATATCTGATATCAGATATTCCCATGCCCCATGCCCTTCGCCATCCTTATTATCTGTCGGGGTAAAGCGTTCCCCCTTTCGTAAGCCACGACACTCCAAACGCGATAAGTGCAACGGTTTCGGACCAGAAGACAAAGGAGGATGTAATGGCTGTGCCCCTTATCAGAAAATGGAGAAGCATGGCGGCCATGCAGATAATGTAAACTACATTCCGCTTCATCTTTTCGGGTGTGGGATTCTCATCTTTCCTCGTGAAAAGAAAGAGCGAGAAGCAGGCCAGGGTGACGAAGAAGAGGGCCGCAGCTATAAAATGGATGGCATTGATAATCCCACCGACACCCGGCTCGGAGGCTGGGAACCAGGCAACAACAAGTGCAAAAATGCCGGCCAGGTTTCCGGTAATATTGTCCCACCGGTCATAGCCCGCATAGAAAAAAAGAAACAACGCCACCGCGCAGAGTCCCCCCACAAGCACATCGCGCATAGGTGTATGGTAGTAGAGGCTTATTGACGGCCGCGGGAAATCACCCCCGAAAATAACCGCGTTGCCAAGCATCAGCACTATCGGCAGCAGTATTCCTGTCCATCCCACAGCTTTCCTTAATGCAAGATACGACCAGGTATGAATATCATATTTGTCATGAACGCCCACAATCAGATCATTTTTTTTCCGTTACAGCTGTAAATTTACTCAGTTTACCAATACAAAAAGGTACATGGAAACATTTGCCGACAGGGTAATTGACTTTAACCGGAACCTGAGGCTTGATGCCAAACTGCCGGAAGGAATCAGGGCAATGAATCCGTTCGCTGAAAACAGCACCGTCCTTGAGGTTTCTTCCGCTTTTTACCGTAAATATTACAGCGACAACAGACCCAGGAGACTTATTCTCGGTATTAATCCCGGCCGGTTCGGAGCCGGGGTTACCGGCATCCCCTTTACCGATACCAAACGGCTCACAGAGAAGTGCGGTCTTGAAATACCCGGGTTTTCAACCCACGAACCATCATCGGTGTTTGTGTACGAGGTTATTGATTCCTACGGGGGTACTGAAAAGTTCTATTCCGATTTCTATATCAATTCACCCTCACCGCTCGGCTATGTTGCAATGAACCCAAAGGGACGGGAGGTGAACTATAACTACTACGACAGCATAGCTCTCTCCGAGGCAATAGGACCGTTTATGATAGCCTCACTTAGGTCCCATATTGCGGCCGGGTGCAAGACAGATGCAGTGGTTTGCCTTGGTTCAGGCAAAAACCATGAATACCTGAAGAGACTGAATGATGAGACCGGGCTGTTTGGCAGACTGATTCCGCTTGAGCACCCGAGGTTTATTATGCAGTACAGGTCGAAACAAAAGGAGTTCTACAGGCGACGGTATCTTGAGGTCCTTGCCTCATTCAGTGCCTGCAGGTAGGCATTCAGCTTCCTTTTTTAGGAATGAGTGAAAACAGCCTGTAGGTAAAGTAAATAATCAAACCCGTTGATATTGTGATTGTTACAGCCAACACCTCTGTCAATTTAGTTCCGGTAATAAGCCAGACGCATGCCATTATGCTGAGTAACGCAACAATTTTTCCATGTCTCACCCTGAAATACTTTGCTGCCCCCGTGTCGGTTCTCCTGAATTTTATCAGTGCAGCCGAAACCGTCAGGAATATCAAAATCTTGCTGATAACACTTATCGTAACTGCGTAAATAAATGTACCGGTAAGCGATACCACCAGGGCTATGGTGGTAAATGTCATAAGCGACCACACCGGAGTGCTGAACCGGGGGTGGAGTCTCGAGAAGAGTTTTGGCAACTGGTTCTCCTCGCTGAAGGCAAAAGGGACCCTTGAACCAACAAACATAACGGTATTTAATGCCCCGCCAACGGAAAGCACGGCACCGACGCTGATGAGAACCGCCCCGGCAGGCCCCATAAAAATGGTAGCCGCGGCCGACAGCGGGTACTCCGATTCCGCCAGTCCGGGCAGGGTTCCCATACAGACAATCTGTATCAGTCCGTAGAATATGGCAACAAACAAAAGGGCCGTCATCAGCGCAAAGGGAATATTCTTTTCCGGGTTCTGCATTTCGCCTGTGTTAACCAGTATCGCTTCAAATCCGGTAAACGCGAATATCAGAACGAATACCGATCCCGAGAATTCAGGAAGGGGAGGCAGGGGCTGACTGGTGTCGAAGAGAGCCGGGTTAATGAAAAACGCTCCGATAATTATGAACATAAACAAGGGTAGCAGCTTCGCTATTGCAAGCAGGTTGTTGGTAAAGGTTGATGTCTTCACTCCCCTGTAGGTAATATAAGTCAGGCCAAGTGTTATAACAGTTATGGCAATCTGCTTTGCAACCGGCTGCCCCAGCACCGGATGAAAGAACCCCAGATATGAAACCAGCAGGTTTATCTGTGCCGCGTATGTTGCCAGCCTGGTTATCAGCAGTATCCACCCTATGGTTACTGCCGGTATCTTGCCGAAAGCGCTGAGGGTATACAGGTAAGGGCCCCCGGTACGGTCAAACCTGCTTGCCACTTCGGCAAAGCATAGCGCTATTATGAAAACCACCAGTCCGCATGCGAATATTGCCGGTATGCTGTATATGCCCGTCTGGCCCGCAATGGTTGCCGGAAGGCCGAAAATACCCGCCCCGACAATACTGTTTATCATCAGCAGCACCAGGTCCCACCGCC
>VGGM01000331.1 GCA_016868515.1 Bacteroidota bacterium
TCTCATGCCAAGGCCAGTACCAACGGCCATGTCGTCAATAAACTTATTGAACCTGAATACTGCTCCCGGGCGATCGGGGTCATCCCTTATGGTCCAGATGTTACCGGCATCGGCAAAAACAGCTCCTTCAAGAATCCAGAACAGTTTAAACCTGTACTCGGCGTTGAATTCAAGCTTAATATCGGCGGTCTGGTTAACAAACGACGGGATATCGTTCAGGAATGAGCCCGGGCCGAGGGAACGAACCTGCCATGCACGCACCCCGTTTGATCCACCTCCAAAGTATTGCTTCTCAAAGGGGAGGGCTTTTGAGTTTCCATAAGGTATGCCGGCGCCGATAAATGCCCTGTAGACAATAGCACTGACATCATTCATAATCCAGTTATACCTGTAGTCAATATCGGTTTTGAAGAATTGGGCATACTGCTGTCCAAACAGCTGGTATGTGTCATCACTCTTCTCTGCCCCTGACAGCCGGCTGCCGAGTGCCAGCAGGTTGCCAGCGGTTTCAAGGTTGATTTTGAAGAAGATATTGTCGGATGACTTCTGGATAACCTGGTTGTTAAAGGTGAAGGTGTAGCTGCCGCCCATTATAAGAACGTCCTTGTAGCTGAAGGAGAGGTATGATGAAGTATCTATTCTCACGGCAAAATCAGGATCGATATAAGGCAATTTCACCAGGTTCATTCTGAAGGGGTAGAGCATGTGTGATTTAAAGAGGTCCTGGTTCCAGTTATAACCGAACGATGCATTTGCAACGGTTCTGGTGTACACAGGTATTTTCTGGTAGTTGTATGCAAGCTGCAGAAAGCTCCTTGGGTTATATTTCCGTATGAAGTTCTCCTTTTTAAGGAAAGGAACCAGGAATTCGGGAAACTGGATTGAGGCTTCCGCTCCAAGTTCCTGTGTACTGCGGAATCCGGTCACCTCTTCCGACAATCTTTCATAGGCACCTTTAAAGGTAAGATTGAATTGCCGGGCACCATTAAAGAGGTTTTTATGCTGGTAAATAAGATTCATTGCAGCCCCGTAATTTCCTCCCGAGTTTGTTCCCTCAAGCAGGTAGGTAAATGACTGCTGGTTGAAAGGTGTCAGCTGGATTACAGCATCGAGTGACTTCCTGCCGAGTGAATCGGCCGGGGTTCCCTCCTGCTCCCTGTAGCCAATATTTATCAGCCTGTAGCTCTTAAGTGAGGAGAGTCGCTTATGCGAGCTTTCAGTCCGTGTAGCACTATAGAGCGAGCCGGGAGTAATAAACAACGATTGCATGATCAGATCATGTCTTACACGGGGTTTGCCTGATGGCCCTATAAAATGGAAATCGTTATGGGATATGGTGTCCAGGTCACTTATGTAGGCATCGGATCCGACAGAGAGAACCTTTCCCGGGTCATATTCCGGAAAGATGTATATGCTTCCCACCTTAAACCTGTCGGGGGGCATCATGGTAATGGTTCCTCCGGGGCCTGCAACCTGCTGATTACGGACTATATAGGCAATATCTACCTCGTTGTTGCCAATTGTATCGTTAATTCTGAACCTGATATTGTCAATACTGAAACTATAAAAGCCCAAATCGCGTATAAGCCGTTCGAGCCTTGCCCGTTCGGCGGTGAGCTTGTCGAAATCATACCTCTCATTCCTCTGTACAAGGCATGCCAGGGAATCGAAGTATATGTATTTCTGCAGGTCAGGATCATCAACTTCATATTTCAGGTTGCGGATTGTATATGGTGCAGCAAGATCAATATTATAAAACACCTTCGACTTTCTCTTCGCTATTTCAATTGTCTCGTCAACCCTGGCATCGAAATAACCCTTCGACCTAAGGTATTCTGTAAGCTGCTGCTTCGACCGGTTTGTTGCTGCGGGGTCAAATACCACAGGTTCCTCACCAATGTTCCTTAACCACCGGTGAAACCAGTTATCCTTATCAAGGTTTGACCAGTTGTACAGTCCGAGGTGAAATCTGGCACCGAAAATCCTCTTGTTGGGTTTCTGCCTTATGTATGGAGCCAGGTCTCCCTTTCCAATGTCACCACCATCAACTTTTATGTAAGTACGATCGTACAGCGTATCGCCCTGAGGAACATATTTCGTAGGGTTACAGGCTGCAACAACCAGCAATGAGAAGAAAAACAGAGCCCGCGCAGATCGTATACTTTTATTTGAAATAAAATATTCCAAAATTTGCCCTGGTAATTTGATTAGCGCAAATATATTAATAAAAGGATTATCCCGATGATAAGCAAAAACAGGGCCGCATTTATTGTTTCGCTTCAGAAGAAGAAACACAGGGATGAAAACGGGCTTTACGTAATTGAGGGAGACAAGATGGTGAAGGATTACCTGATGGCCGGAATGCCTGTGGTTGCTGTATATGCCAAGAGAGAGTGGATAGCATCGAACAGGTCGGTTATACCGGAAGCCCTTAGTGAAGTAGTTCCGGTAACATACGATGAAATCAGGAGAATAAGTGCCCTCACAACCCCTCACAACGCAATTGCCCTTGTAAGGACCGATAATTCCAGTCCCGGATTTGATACGATTACTGCAGGATATTCACTGGCACTCGAAACGGTGCAGGATCCGGGCAACCTGGGAACAATTATAAGGTCGGCGGCATGGTTTGGCATACCATATATTATATGTACTCGCGATACTGTTGACTGCTACAATCCTAAAGTGGTGCAGGCTTCAATGGGCGGACTGTTAAGTGTTAAGGTATTATATGAAGGGCTGGAGAGCTTTCTGGGTCGTGCCAGGGAAGCTGGAATAAGTGTATTCGGAACCTATACAGGCGGGTCCGGGTTAAGCGGGTTCCATCCGCCGGAAAATGGCATTATATTGCTGGGCAATGAATCGAGGGGTATATCGGGGGCACTCGATGGATAC
>VGGM01000332.1 GCA_016868515.1 Bacteroidota bacterium
GACCTTATTGCGGTGGGGGCAGAGTACCACATGGTTACCCTGTATTTTTCGATGAAGCTGTACCATGCCTGCGCCGAGAATCCTGAATCGAGAACACACTGGGTGACACCCATGCTCCAGGGGCCGATAATACCGTATGATGTTCCGGTTACCCATCCCGGGTCGGCAGTGCACCAGTAAATATCATCGTCCCTGAGGTCGAGCACCCATTTTGTTGTAAGATATTGTGATATAAGCGAATAGTGTACATGTCTGACTCCTTTGGGCTGACCTGTGGTGCCCGAGGTATAATGCAATACTGAAGGCGATTCTGCGCGGGTTGGGAAGAGTTCCATTGTTTCAACCGGAACGGCTTCCTCGAGGCTGAATGCGACCTCTTTCTTCTCAAGTGGTTTGGCTGGGTTATAGTCGACAATAATGATATGCTCGAGAGCGGGCAGCCTGTCGATTATCTTTCTCACTTTGGCTACATGTTTGCGCTGTGTGATAATGGCCCTGGTTCCCGCATTTTCGAGCCTCACGAAGAGCGATTCCTCGCCGAATGCCGAGAAGAGCGGCTGCACAACGGCGCCGATTTTAAGAACGCCAAGAAAGGAGAGGTACAACTCGGGTATTCTGTCCATGAAGAGGCATACCCTGTCTTCATTCCTTATCCCGAGGCCTCTCAGGAACGAGCCGATGGTGTTCCCGGCAAGCCTGATGTCATTGAAGGTGTACCTTTTCTGGTTGCCGCAGAAATCTTCATGGTAGAGGGCAACCTTCGCTCCGTCTCCCCTAAGGCATATCCTGTCGGAACAATACCACCCTATGTTGATGATATTGCCGGCAGCGTATTCAAGCTCATTTTCAGCAACCGACCAGCTGAACTGCTTCAGTCTCTCTTCGTAGGAACCAATATTGGACATATGGATGCAGTGTTATTTGGTTAACAGCAGCACCCAAGATAATGCTAAAATTTAATTAGATAAACAGTTCCAATGATTTTTGTCATTTAGTTTTTAATGTTTATAAACACCCTGGCACACTAGTCCCATGAAAGGATAACCTTACCGCAGTTGCCCTTTTCCATGGCATCGAAGCCCTTCTGAAAATCATTAATATGGAACCGGTGTGTGATTACAGGGTCGAGATTGATGCCCCCTATTATCATCATCTCCATTTTGTACCAGGTCTCCCACATTTCGCGGCCGTAAATTCCCTTAAGGGTAATCGCCTTGAATATTATATCGCTCCATGGTACCTCAAAGTTGGATGGCAGGATGCCAAGGAGTGATATATTCGAGCCATTGTACATATTGCTTATCATTTCGTTGAAGGCCTTAGGTGAACCCGACATCTCAAGTCCCACGTCGAAGCCTCTCATGCCAAGTCTCTGTACGGCATCGGAGATCTTCTCGCCCTTCGACGGATTGACGGTTAGCGTTGCCCCCATCTTCTTTGCTATCTCCAGCCTGAAGTCGCTCAGGTCGCTGGCTACGATATACCTGGCCCCTGAGAATCTGGCCACTGCAATGGCCATGCTTCCAATTAGCCCGGCACCGGTAACCAGTACATCCTCGCCCAGCAGGGGAAATGAGAGAGCCGTATGAGTGGCGTTGCCGAATGGATCCATAATTGCTGCCCATTCGTCGGGGATTCTCGGATCGAGAGGTATAACATTACTGGCAGGAACCTTTACATATTCGGCAAATGAACCGTCTATATGCACACCAATTCCTACCGTGTTTTCGCAAACATGTTCCTTTCCCCTTCGGCAGTTACGGCAGTGGCCACAGGCAAGGTGGCCTTCACCGGTTACCCTGTCACCGACTTTGAGGTTGGTGACTCCGGCTCCCATTGCAGCCACATGGCCCATATATTCATGGCCTATGGTCATCGGTGTTCTGATGGTCTTCTGAGCCCATGAATCCCATTCGTAGATATGAAGGTCGGTGCCGCATATGGCCGACTTGCCTACTTTAATTATTACATCATTCAATCCCGGTTCGGGCACCGGAACTTCTTCCATCCAGAGGCCCTTCTCAGGTCTGGCCTTTACAAGAGCTTTCATCTTTTTCATTTTTTATAGCGGGTGTTACGGGTTGCTGGTTGCTGGTTGCTGGTTGCTGGTTGCTGGTTGCTGGTTGCTGGTTGCTGGTTATCGTTAATCCCAAGGTCCATTACGCCATTACGTCATTACGCCATTACGTCATTACGTCATTACGTCATTACGTCATTACGTCATTTTATCCGCTCTAAAAATAATACATTTCCTTCTCCCTGGTGCTGACATTTCAACACTATTAATTGTTCACGCCATTGGTTATCTTTGCTCACTGATAAACAAAGCACTTCAGCACAGCGATGGTAAGAGTCAGGTTTGCACCCAGTCCCACCGGCCCGCTTCATATTGGCGGAGTAAGGACGGCATTGTACAACTTCCTTTTTGCCCGCCGTTACGGCGGAACCTTTATCCTTCGCATTGAGGATACCGATCAGGGAAGGTTTGTTGAGGGAGCCGAGGAATATATTATGGAGGCTCTTGAGTGGTGCGGAATAAAGATTGACGAAGGAATAAGGGAGGGTGGCAACTACGGGCCCTACAGGCAAAGCGACCGTAAGGATATATACCCACGGTATGCTGAAATGCTTGTGCAGAAGGGGGATGCCTACTATGCTTTCGACACGGCAGATGTTCTGGAGGCTATGAGGCTGGATTATGAAAAGAGGGGCGATACCTTTATATATAATGCCTCGGTACGCGGCACCCTGAGAAACTCGCTTTCGCTCCCTGAAAATGAATGGAAAGAGCTTATTGAAAAAGGTGCACAATATGTAATCAGGTATCGTATGCCCGCCAGTGAGGAGATAAACTTCAGCGACCTGATACGCG
>VGGM01000333.1 GCA_016868515.1 Bacteroidota bacterium
TGGACCGTTTAAAGGGGCATGGGAGTCGACCGGTCCGGCCATGAAAGGCGTAACACTGAAGATCAACAATCCCGACCCGGTAACCGGAGAAGGTGAAGTCTGGGCAAAGGGTATCAACATCATGCAGGGGTACTACAAGGAGCCGGAGATGACCGCCGAGGTGCTGACTGAAGACGGGTGGTTCAAGACAGGTGACCTCGCTACAATGGATGATAAAGGGTTCCTTTTTATCAAGGGAAGGCTTAAGAATATGATACTTACTTCTACAGGTGAGAACATCTATCCTGAAGAGATAGAGTCAGTTATCAATAATTTCAGGCATGTGGTTGAATCACTTGTCATTGAGAAAAAGGGTAAGCTGGTGGCCATGGTTCACCTGAATATGGAGGAACTTGAAGCGAAGTATCATGCCATGAAAGATGAGATGTCGCGCAAACTTGATGACTTCGTGGAGGAGACATTACAGGAGTTGCAGGCATACGTCAACTCGCAGGTAGGTAAGGGAAGCCGTCTGGCTATGGTTGTGCTTCAGCCCGAGCCGTTCCAGAAAACACCAACGATGAAGATCAAGAGGTTTCTCTATCATCAGTGAGAATACCTGAAACAGGAGACTGACACCAAATCCGGTCATCTGATTACGGGCCTGGTTTGAAAATAAAGTGGTCTTATCGCCTGAAGCCGGGTTGCTGTTGTTGTATGCTGTTTCAAGAAAACATATGGTCTGACTACCCTCTTTCAACCCGTATAGCTACAACGGTATGCTATGCAGGGGTTTTCGGTGATGTGATCTCAGTTGAGGAAATGGTATCACGTTTTGGGCAAATAGACCGCAATGAGTTCAGTTCCGCCCTTGAGAAGCTGATAATTACGGGCAGGGTTATTGTGAGGGATGGATATGCCGCCCTTCCTGAACTGGATGGGAAGATTGATCTTAAGGTTACGGAGGTTGAAATTACATCGATGCTCCTTAAATCAAGAATAGGTTATCTGAGAAGGTTTGGAAGAAACCCGGCAATTAAGTTCGTTGGCGTTTCCGGATCACTTGCAGCGGGCAATCCTGTCAGAGACAGGGATAATACAATTGATCTTGATGTTTTCGTTATTACACGCAATCAGTGTATCTGGCTATATGGTATTCCGGCATCTTTCAGAAGGATGTTCAAAAGGAAATCTGAGGAGCCCTCTTTATGTTTCAATCTCGTTTTTGATGAATCGGACCTTGCAATCAGCAACAGGAATTTTTATACCGCTACAGAAATTATTAACGTAATTCCTGTATCCGGGCTGGAAATGTACCGCAGGTTCCTTCGCGTCAATAGCTGGGTTGACACTTACTATCCCGGCTTTTCGGGCAGTTCATCTCCACCAGTCCGGTCAGCCAGTTACGATATCATCAACAAAGGGCTCTATTTTGTATATACGTTGCTTCGGAGTATGAAGAACTTCAGCCTGAAACCCCTCAGGAACCTGACATTCAGGAGAGACCCCTTAAGCGGGATTAATTATAACAGGATCTCTCATTACTACGGAGGTTACCAGGCACTGGTTCAAAGGAGGTTTGCTGCAATTGCAGAGAGATGGTTTCCTGAAATGATAGACTCATCCCTTATTGAGAAGCTCTTCCCCGATGATTTAAGTATTGCTTTGAGAAATGGTGAAATTGACATCCACAAGTTGATGGAAGAGAGGGAGCTTCAACTCGATTATGGCAAATATGAATAGCAGCGATTATTACAGAAGGGTTGCAGAATACTACGATGCCGATGCCCGTGATTTTGAGGAAAGGTACTGGACCAATCCTGTCTTGCAGACGATAAGGCAATCGCTGAGAGAGGAAGTGAAGAGCCGGCAATTTGTCAATATACTCGAAATTGGGTTCGGAACAGGCATTGATGCAGTTCACTTTGGTTCCATATACCCTGATAGAAGCATTTACGGGATTGACATATCCACAGCAATGCTTGAACATGCCAGGCAGAAGGTGGAAGAGCTTGGACTGAAAAATGTTTCGCTTAAAGCAGGAACCCCGGAAGAGCTGGAATCGCTTTTTCCCGGAATTACGTTTGATCATATCTATGTCTTCTTTGGAGCCCTTAACACTGTTCACGATCTTCAACATATTGCTTCTGTGCTAAGAAGCCGGATGAATGAAGGGGGGACAATGGTTCTGACATTTGTAAACAAATGGTACCTGGTTGATATTATTATTCATTTACTAAGGTTCCGGCCTCAAATGGCATTCCGCCGTTTCAGGGATGTATGGGGTGGATATTCCGACCTGAAATTCCTGGAAAGCAGATGTCTCTCCCCTCAGCAGGTAAGAAGGGCCTTCGGTTCTCATTTCACTTCAACCGGAAAAAGGGGTTATTCAATACTTTATCCGGCGTGGTACAGGTATGGGTGGAGAGACAAAATGGGGAGGAGGGTCAGTGATTTTTTGTGGAAGACTGACAAGATACTGAGTTCTACTCCTGCGTGGTGCCTTGGTGAGTATGCCCTGTATTCATTCAGAACAAAGTAATTCAGGGTTCATGGTTTATGGAGAAGATCTTCAGGCAGGTTTTTTCTTATCATTTCATCAACTGTTGGATAGAGAAACCTGTATCCTGAAATGAACTCCGGGTAGTTTGTCGTTATATGCCCTGAAAAAGTAAGGGCTTCAAGCAGTGTTCGTCCAAAAGTCTTTTCCATTTCCTGCTTTGTGATCCTAATTACAGGAAGACCAGTAGTCTCTGATAGTCTGGAAGCAAATTCCATCTGAGGCATGCATGAGCCGGGGGTGAACAAATTGTAATATAGTCCTGGCTGCCCAATCTCCGTTGCATGAGCTATAAGGCCTGCACAGTCGTCAACGTCAAGGAAGGTCATAAGA
>VGGM01000334.1 GCA_016868515.1 Bacteroidota bacterium
TTATTAACAATAATACTATAACATATTAACAATCAATTAGTTATTATTTTTTGTCATGTACTAAGTATTTCAGGGTAAATTACTCTGTTTCCTGTCTCCTGGAAAGATGAGTATTTGACAGAAAAGACCCCAACTTTCATTCTGTTTCGATTTTTGACAGAAAAAGGCTTTGGTTGAATGAGAACGATTGCCCCGTTTTTGGGGCAACCGCTGCTCACTAACAGTATCAAAATCAGCGCTTTCTTCCTATAAAGAAGGTGTAGCCGTAGTATTCACCAAACCGCGAGAATAGCTCAGCCTCGTGCCGCATGTTGGCTATGAAATCCTCAGCCACCTTGTTACCACTGTGTTTCTGGAGGAACCGGAGCTGCGCTTCTGCCTGCGGCTGATAGTACTCGTCGCTCCAACAACCGGGAGGCAGCATAAAGGCCGCAACAGGAACATATCCGCAATCCTGCAAAATGGCCACCTGATTCGGTACCGTATCGATAAACGGATATTCGCTGTTCCAGAAAGCCTCTATCTCTTCCGGCCGCTCAGGAGTAAACCACGATGCCTCGGAAACGGCAATATAGCCGCCTGGTTTGAGGAACCGCCACCACTCGGTGAGTCCGCGCTCAAAGCCGATATTGTAGATAGCTCCCTCCGACCAGATAAGGTCGAGCGACTCATTGTCGAACGTAAGTGCCGTCATGTCGCCAGTAGCACCCTTTACCCTGTCGCTAAGTCCCAGCTGTTCAGCGTTCCGGTTGAAGATTTTTATGAAATCGGGGAATAGGTCGACCCCGGTAATTCGTCCGGGTGCGTTCTGCGCCAGCACCATCGTCTGACCCCCGGTTCCGCAACCTATGTCGGCAATGCGCGAGTCGTCGGTAAGGCTTCCCACGAAGCTCAGCGCCCGGAGCGTCATCTCCCTGCTACCCGGTCCCTGCCGTTCGAGCATCGAAAAATATTCGCAGATAAGTGAAAAATCGAATTCGTGTATTGTTTTTATTTCGTCGTTCATGATGTTATTTGTCTTTAGACATGCCGTATGCAGATTTCTGCTTGGCATGGTCGATTAGATTATAAATATATGAAAATGATTTATCCCGGCGCAGCCAGTGCCCGGGGAGACTGATGACCAACCTCCGGCGCGATGCCGGGGGTTGTTTACTTCACACGATCCGAACTAATAAATAACATCCAATGTTTTTAGACCCGGCAAAGGTATGTTTCTTTTTTCTTCATGAGAAGAAAACATCAAAAATAATATTGGCTAAGAGGTATGGGGCCAGCCTTCGCTGAAGCCTCGGCTGACAAAGCATGGGGTATGGGGCATGGGAAAGGGCATCCGGCGGCCTGGAAGTCCGAGCGGGACGACAGTTTGGTAGTTGAGAAGATCATCATCCCCTCTTCCGCGCGAAATTGCGTCTCCCTTTGGTAGCAGGTCATCTTTTGCGCGAAATTATTTAGGGTAGACTACCGTGGCTACCATACTGTCGTGCCTCCGGCACTTAACCAGGGTGGGTATTTCCGGGCCGGGTAAACCGGGAAGCTACGTACTAAAAAAAACTATTTAAGACAACAACCCTGTGCATATTGTTGTTATTATTGCGGGATAAACAGTGGAGGTAATGGGACGAAGAGTAAGGGCGCACGGGAAAGGAGAAGATACCATAAGGGAGACAGGATTATTGTCTGATCTGGCTACCGGCGAATCGGCGGTAATTACCAGAGTGCTCGGACAGGGGGCATTCAGGAGGCGTATTACCGAGATGGGTTTTGTGAAGGGCAAGAAGGTAACGGTAATAAAGAATGCCCCGTTACAGGATCCTGTTGAGTATGAGATAATGGGTTATAACGTCTCGTTAAGGAGAAGTGAGGCCAGCATGATAATGGTAGCTTCCGAGACAGAAGCTGCCAGGGCTGAAAGTCCTGTATTCAACGGCACCCGCACTGAAGATTATTCCAGACCATACGAAAACGGAGGTCGTAAAACCATCAATGTTGCCCTGGCCGGCAATCCGAACAGCGGGAAGACCACTCTTTATAACCAGGCCTCCCGGTCACATGAACGTGTCGGCAATTTCAGCGGCGTAACGGTTGATGCAAAGGAGGGGGTGATGAAAAAGGACGGGTATCACATTAACATTGTAGACCTGCCCGGTACCTATTCGATTACAGGGTATTCGCCCGAGGAGTTGTATGTTAACAACCATATAATTGACAGGAAGCCCGATATAGTGGTTAACGTGGTTGATGCCTCGAATCTTGAGCGCAACCTCTACCTCACCACTCAGCTTATTGATATGAATATCAGGGTTGTGATTGCCCTGAACATGTATGATGAGCTGGAGAAGAAGGGTGTTGGATTCGACTATGAGATGCTGGGCAAAATGATTGGTATTCCAATCATACCCACTGTTTCGCACAAGGGAAAGGGTATTGACAGACTCTTCTCGAAAATCATTGAAGTATATGAGGACCGCGACCCTTCGGTCAGGTCAATCAGCATCAACTACGGAAAGGATATAGAAGAGGGTATCAGGAAGATACAGGATGAGATTGAGAAAAATGAAGGTATCGGCGACATCACCAAATCGCGCTACATTGCCATTAAGTTAATTGAAAAGGATACCGCCACTGTCGGCAACCTGAAGAAACTGTCCAATATTGGCAATATTGAAGCATTGGCAGGCGCGGTGATAACGCAGCTTGAGAAGGAGTATTCCGAGAGCACCTCAACCATCCTTGCCGACGCCCGGTATGGATTCATCGACGGGGCGCTGAAGGAGACCTACAGAATAAAGCAACAGGAGAAGAGGAAGGTGTTGAAACCCGACGATCTTCTTACTCACAAGGTGCTGGGGTTTCCCATATTCATTTTC
>VGGM01000335.1 GCA_016868515.1 Bacteroidota bacterium
ATGGATATCGGTACGGGTAAGGACTACGGCGATTATTTCGTCGACGGGCAGCCGATAAAGTACCACCTGGTCGATATTGTAGATGCAGGATACCGGTACAGTGTATTTGAGTACCAGCGTGACTTTCTGAAGGTTTACGATGATTTGCGCAGCCGTTCAGTGGTACCTGTTGTATGCGGAGGGTCGGGGATGTATCTCGACAGTGTGATAAGCGGGTACAGGCTATTACCCGTGCCTGTTAATGAAGATCTGAGGAAGGAGCTTTCAGGGAAGAGCCTTACCGAACTAAAGGTGATTCTTTCGGGCTTTAAGACACTCCATAACAATACGGACGCTGACACTGTGAAACGGGCTGTGAGGGCCATTGAGATAGAGGTGTACCATTCAGAACAAAGCGCCGGGGAGGTCACATTCCCGGTTATCAGACCGCTGCTAACAGCGGTCAGCTATGAGCGTGAAGAGAGGCGGCGGAGGATATCGGACCGGTTGCACGAAAGACTAAAAAACGGGATGATTGAGGAGGTGGAGAGGCTGCTTTCGAAGGGTGTGACGGAAGAGACGCTGTTGTATTACGGACTTGAATACAAGTTCATTATGAATTACATAGCCGGCAGAATGACCTATGAAGAGATGCACAGATCGCTTGAGACGGCCATTCATCAGTTTGCCAAGCGCCAGATGACGTGGTTTCGCGGCATGGAGCGACGGGGCGTTGAAATTCACTGGATTGACAGTACCCTGTCCCCTGCCGCGAAGACCGGTTTTATTGCAGAACTGTGGGAAAGGGGCAGGAACAGGTAATCTGCGCCTGAATGGCGCACCGGCGCAGGCACCAGCCTGCGCCGGTGACACATCTATTTAAGGTATTCGTCAAGAAACCCGAAGAACTCCCTCTGCCATATGACCGCGTTATGAGGCCGTGTAACGAAGTGGGTTTCATCGTGGAAGAACAACAGCCGGCTAGGTATTCCCCTTAGCCGGGCTGCATTGAATGCCTCGAGACTCTGTGTATACGGGATTCTGTAGTCGTGTTCCCCCACAATAATCAGCATCGGGGCCGTCCATTTGTCAACCATGAGGTGAGGTGAGAAGCTGTAGCTTTCGGGTTTTGGTTTCTGCCAGTATTCCCCTTCAATATCTTTATTCGGGAACCAGTATTCCTCGGTGGATCCGTACCAGCTTTCAAAGTTGAACATGCCGCAATGCGAGATCAGGGCACTGAAGCGGTTGTTGTGAATTCCGGCCAGGTAGAATACGCTGTATCCGCCGTAACTTGCACCAACGGCACCAAGACGGCCGGCATCAACGAAAGGTTCCTTAGCCATTGCGTCGATGGCATCGAGGTAATCCTGCATGTTCTTTCCTCCATAGTCACCCGATATCTGTTCGCGCCACTCACTGCCGAAGCCTGAGTTGCCCCTGCGGTTGGGGGCTACCACTATATAGCCGTTTGCGGCCATCATCTGGTAATTCCAGCGGTATGACCACCCCTGTCCGAGTGCCCCCTGGGGGTCTCCCTTGGCATAGAGGAGGGCAGGATACTTCCGTGAGGGGTCGAAATCGGGAGGGTAGATTACCCAAACCTGCAGATCCTTGTTGTCTTTTGTCTTAATATACCGCTCTTCCACTTTACCCATCCTTATGTGGTCGTAAATATGCCGGTTAACGGCCGTAATCTGCCTTATATCACCGGTTGAGACATCAACAGCCGCTATCTCCCTTGCCATCGACATCGAATTGATACCTGCAATGATAAGGTCTCCTCTGATACCTGTTATTGAGAGGTCGTGTACGCCTGATGTTATCCTGGTAATCTCACCCGTAGCCAGAGTGACAGTAAAAATCTGGGTTGTACCAAGCCATGGACTTGTGAAGAAAAGCCTGTCATTTCCCGACCATACAATAGTTTCAGCATTGTAATCCCAGCCTTTAGTTACGTGTTCGCGGTTACCCGTGGCAATGTCATATATGAAAATCCTTTCCAGATCGGATTCGTAACCCTCTTCTTCCATGCTCATCCATGCTATTCTGGACCCATCGGGTGAGAATACCGGGTACTTGTCGTACCCCATATTCCCCTCCGAGATATTTACCTCTGAGCCGGATTCGGTGTCATAGAGGAATATGTCGGTATTGGTACTTACCGCGTAATCCCTGCCGGAAAGCCTTTTTGAGGTATATGCTATCATCTTGCCGTCAGGGCTCCATGCGATCTCCGCGGCATTGAAACTGGGGGCATCGGGCGATTCAAACCTTTGTCCCTCCATAATATCCTTTTCATTGCTGACAGAGACCCCGTCGAATGAGGCGACAAATATATGGCTGTATGAGTAGTCGTGCCAGTAGTCCCAGTGCCTGTACATAAGGTCGTTAATAATCCTTACATTGGCCTTGTCGAGGTTATGCTTTTCATTAGCTGTCTGGTCGAGCTTCACCCTGCGGGTAAACCATATTTTGTCTCCGGCAGGAGAGATGCTGAATGATTCAAAATCGGTCAATCCATTGATTTCCACTGGATTGCTGCCGTCGGGATTCATTGTCCACAGCCTTCCGTCTTTTGTAAAGGCCACCCTTCCGCCGCCCGAAAACCACTGGGGTGACGAGGCCCCGGAAGAGGTAATCTGCACTGCATCTCCGCCACTGGCAGGAACAGAGTAGATATTCGTTATCCTTGCCTCCGTCGGCATGTCATACCATGTTACTGTATATAGTACTGTTTTCCCGTCGGGTGACAGTACCGTCGCTCCCGCTCTTCCGAACTTCCAGAGTATCTCGGGCGTCATTATACCTGCCGCCTTTTCGGCTTCGGTAAGTGAAACGTCAATTGATGGTGCAACTGTCTCAGGCTTCCTTCCGGTTTCG
>VGGM01000336.1 GCA_016868515.1 Bacteroidota bacterium
AAACCTGAGAGAAGGGAATCCAGGGGAGGTGACCGTCGTGGAGGAGGTGACCGTCGCGGAGGAGGCGACCGTCAGCGATACGACTCAAACAGATACTAATAAGAGAGGGTGTTTCAACGGAGAAACACCCTCACTTCTTTAATTTCCCTGCCTGACTACCGGTGTGGCTGCCTTTACATCCATATAGGGGAACTCTGAAATCCTGAGTCTGGTGCTGCCGTATGGAACAAGAAATATCTCCTCACTGACCCCTGTAGACCTTACAGGGCTGAGTGGCGGTACATCGGCCGAGTTGTTTTTCATCCCCCATTCAGGAATCTTCACGGCACGTACCGATATGACTACCGGCGCAGGTTTGTCCCACGCAATATGCTCACCATCCTGTTCCGACCATATCATGTCACCACGGTCGGCAAACGGGTAACGGCCAGGAGGGTTCCTGATAATGCTGATACCCCGGGCCGGCTTGCCCGGATTGTCAAGCATAAGCCCGTAATTCCAGTCAGAGGAAGGCCTGATTTCCCAGTCGGCAACCCCCCTGAAGCCAAAATTATCATAACTCAGCTTCACCTTACTGAACTCCTTGCCTATCCGAAGTGAATAGTAGAGCGGTCCCCTAAGAATAGCAACTGAATTATTATAGCGACTTTCGGTTCTGATAACCATCGGAAAACTGATCTCAATGGTGTCGGCCGAACTCCATTTCTCATTCAATATTATTGTGGAACCGGCTTCCGTTTGCACCGATTTGCCTTTGTATCGCATTGTAGTACCTTCTGCCCATGCCGGGGTTCTCAGATGCAGCGGGAATCTGACAGGCTTCTCAGCCGTGAAGGTTATCTTCACCAGGCCGTCGAAGGGGTATTCAGTTTCTGTTTTCACAGTTACCTGGCAGCCTTTGCCTACCATAGCTTTAACTGATGACGGACCCCATGCAACAACAGCCAGACCCCTGTCGTTTGTCGCCATCCACATGTGCTCGACAAATCTAGGCCAGCCCTGGTGCATGTTGGCAAGGCAGCATGCAAAGTTTGGCATCAGACCGTAAATATTGCTCTCGTCCCTGTTGGTTGTCCAGTCACGCTTATCAACACTTACAAGAACCTGGTTTGACTGCTGATCGTACTGGTGAGCCCACATATCGGGTGTTGTTGTTCCTGGTAAAGAGTTGTAGGCAAGTTGTTCAAGTCTGTCGGCCAGAGTGGCCTCACCGAAAATCTCGAATAGTTTTTCAAGTGAGAACATCTCTTCAACCACAGCACATAACTCAGTGCCCCTGGCCGGATCTTTTCCCGAGAGATGCTCATCGCCCGAAAACCGCCCGCCAACCTGTCCGTGGTGCCGGTCATATTTTTCCAGTCCCTCAAAAACGGCATTCCTGAACCTGCTATCGGCCGATTGCTGGTACCATAAACCGGGATATTTTACCGCCATGGCATTGTTTACCACATGAGCGGTCAGTCCATCGGCTTTCCAGTTGAGCGGGAGCCTATTCTCAGCCACGGCAGCTGAATCCCACGGAAATACCTCGTAGTAGTTTGTCCAGTCAAATGAGTTCTTATGGATCTTTTCAATTGCCGCCGGAAGCCATGATTCCCCGGTAAGCCTGTACAGCTGGTAGCCGGTAACGGCATGTTCCATCGCCCTGACTCCGCGCCATGCATCATCGGGCCAGTCGGGTTCATTATCATGAAGGTACCTGAAGTATTTCATCAGCACTTCCAGTGCATCAGTGTCGCCGGTGGCATCGTAGTATGAGAACAGAACCTTCGAGGCGACTGCGAGGGGCCAGCGATCGCGGTTCTTTGACGGGCCAAACCACCCATTTTCAGCTGCTGATGAGACTATACTGCCGACCCACTCTTCTGATTTCTTGATAAGACGCCGGTCGTCAAGAATATAGGCCAGCGGGATGAGCCCATCGAGGTAATAAGGTCCACGTTCCCAGGCCTCTCCGTCACCGCCCTTCCATGCCGAGTGTACCAGGTCGGGCCAGAATTCATCGAGCCAGCCTGTAAGTCCCTCTGTCTGTGCTGTAAGCTGATCTCCCAGCCATCCTTCAGGTTTCACCGAGCCGAGGGGAAGCTTTATATAGCTGTTTTTCAGAAACTCACCCGGATTATTCGGATAATGACCCGGCTTTTCCTCCTGGTCGCATCCTGAGAGCATCACTGTTATTGTAATAACAGCTAAAAGTTTTGTTTTGACGGTCATCTTTCAGGGTTTTATGATAATTACAAATATAGAAGAAACCCTGCCCAAATAAAATTGTATTTTTGGTCGTCGAAATAATTGCCCCCATGAAGCGTTACCTTGCTTTTCTTGCGGCCGCTCTTCTTGTTGCGAACACCGATGGACAGATACTTGCCGGTGCAGGCAGATCGGATGGTTCTGCCAGAAACACCTTAAAGGCAGGTTTTACCCAGGCTTTCGTGCCGTTCGGGGTGTGGAGTGATAAGCCCGGCGCGCTTTTTCAGAATAACGACTTCAATTTCTACCTCGATGATGAGTATGGGTTCGGGGTTGAATACCAGTTTTTTGGAAACCGTAACGTGGGATTTCAGGCCGGAGGATTCTATTATTATGCCAGTGAATCAGATTTCGTTGACGATGGTTTTGCAGCTACGGCGAATTCAATTACATTGGAAGGAGGTGGCGTTTACGGAGGGGTGACCTTTAAGGCCGGATGGGACCATTTTGGTTTCCGTTCGGCATTGAATATGGGGTTGTTTACCTTCGACTACAGGATGAAGCTGTCGCACAAGACCCAGTTTATGACCGGGTATATAACAGAATACAAGGGTGAGGCTATTTCAGGACCCGGTTCGAGAATCGATGCCGGGCTGTATGGTGAAT
>VGGM01000337.1 GCA_016868515.1 Bacteroidota bacterium
GGCGAATCTCACGGACCAGCGGTAGGGGTAACTATTGATGGCTGTCCTGCCGGAATAGAAGCAGGCATTGATGATATGGTTAAGGAATTATCCAGGCGGAGGAGTGGAAGACCGGGAACAACTCCCCGTGCTGAACAGGATATCCCTGAGTTTCTAAGCGGGATTTACAGGGGCTTTACAACAGGGGCGCCCATAACAGTCATAACCCGTAACCTCGATACCCGGTCGGTGGATTACCCTGAGCAGGTTAAGGTTCCGCGGCCGGGACATGCCGATTTTACGGCTAATGTCAAATATGGAGGGTACTCCGATCACAGGGGTGGCGGCCATTTCTCCGGCAGACTGACATGGGGGCTGGTTGTGGCAGGTGTGATTGCACGGAAGATACTTGCCGGTGTTTCATTCAGGGCTGAGCTTGTTTTGGCAGGCGGATCGACTGAAATAGATAAGGCTGTAGCGGAGGCCCAGAAGGATAATGATACCATTGGTGGTATTGTTGAATGCCGCATTGACGGGCTACCTGCCGGGCTTGGTGAACCCTTCTTCATGTCGGCCGAGTCGCTTATCAGTTCGATTGTTTTTTCAATACCTGCCATTAAGGGAATAGAATTTGGCAACGGCTTTTCAGCTGCCGCTCTCAGGGGATCGGTTAATAACGATCCTGTTATATCAGTTGATGGAGAGACACTTACAAATAATGCAGGAGGTATTAATGGCGGTATATCTAACGGTAACCCGATGGTGTTCAGGGTTGCAGTTAAACCCGCCTCGAGCACCGGTGTGGAACAGCAGACAATTGACCTTACAACAGGGAGTATTACCAGCATGTCAGTAGGTGGCAGACACGATACTCTGATTGCCCTGAGGGTACCGGTTATACTTGAATCGGCAGCCGCAATTGCGCTGGCCGACCTTCATCTCATTAACAGGGGAATTGGCCATGGAAAAGTGACTTCGTGATGAGAAGAATTCTTATTGCAGGATATGGAAGGATGGGGTCATGGATGTCTCAGCTTCTTTGTGGGCATAATATAGTAGCCGTTTATGATCCCTTCACGCAGAAAACGGGGCCTGCAAGTTTGGTACAGGTGATTGAAGAGCCCTCAGAGGCCGGGAAATTCCTGCCCGACTTTTTTATTAACTGTTCAAGCCTCGATTCAACTCTGTCAGTCTTTAAACAGTTTCTTCCTTTTCTTAATGATGATTGTATTCTTGCAGATATTGCTTCAGTGAAGGAGGGGTTACCTGTTTTTTATGCTCAAGCTGCCAGGAAGTATGTTTCGGTTCATCCGATGTTCGGCCCTACCTTTGGTGATATGAACAACTCTTCCGGGTTAAATGCCATAATTATCGGGGAGTCGGATATGGAAGGTAAGCTGTTTTTTAAATCGCTGTTTCAGAGTCTGGGCATAATTATTCACGAGATGAACTTCAGCAACCATGACAGGCTTATGTCGGAGGTCCTTTCTGTTCCATATCTGGCAACATTGCTGTACGCGTCGGCTTCGGCCGGTGGTTTGCAGGGAGGTACAACTTACAACAGGCATGCAGCAATTGCTTCAGGTTTGTTCACCGAGGATCCAAAAATGCTGGCAGGAATCCTGGTAAACCGGTATACAATACAACAGATTGAGAAGATTGATGAAAGCCTCCGTAAGCTTAAGGACGCTATTGAAAGATCTGACGCAGAATCAATCAGGCAACAAATTGAAATTGTTTCGGCCAGATATGACGGCCATACCTGAGACTAAACCAGCCTTCCATCAAATACCAGGCACTTTGTTGTCGATCCGGTAATCCTGAACCGGTTGTCGGTTCTGATTCCAAGGATACAGGCTATTTTTCCCTCAGTTTCAAGAACAAGAGCCTCTTCTTTCTCCGGAATTGAGAATTTGCTGTCAATGAAGAAGTCACTCAGCTTCTTTTTCCGGTTCATTCCGAGGGGATAAAACAGATCACCCGGTTTCCAGCTTCTTATCACTACAGGGAACTTTATCTTATTAAGACTGAGTAATGTAGTGCAGGGAGAGGTCGTAATTATGAAGTCCTTACCACAGTCATTCACGGAGAATTTTCCAGGGATTTGAACTTTCAGCAATTCATCCAACGTATCCAGTCGTATACTTATGTCAGGTTCTGAGAGGTTCCTTATGATTATTAATTCATTCCTGTTTTTTATGAACCTGTGTGAGGTTGTTACCAGCTGGCTTCCGTTCCTGCTGCCTGTAAGTTTAATCAGTTCACTTATCATTGGCCGTGACAGTCCAAACTGACGGAACAGTTCAAAGATCATTGTGCTGAGAGGAGAGAGCGTCAGTATCTCACTGATGTTTAGAACCAGTCCGGCCCTGTTTTCTTTAAGCAGGGTCATGCGTACTTTCTCAATGTGCCCGGAATATATTTCATTTATTTCCGATACCCTCTCAATTGTCTCTTCGATCGTTCTCTCGAAGGAAGGGTTTATTTCCTTAAGGACAGGTATGATGAGGTGCCTGATTTTGTTCCTGACATATTTCGTGTCGGAGTTGGAACTGTCTTCACGGTAGTTTACCTCGTATTTATCGCAGTATTCAGCAATTTCATTTCGGGTGGCGAAGAGGAGGGGTCTTATGAGGTATCCTGTCTTCGGCTTAATTCCTGCGAAACCCCCAATGCCGCTTCCTCTTACGAGGTTAATGATGAATGTTTCGATGTTGTCATTCAGGTTGTGGGCCAGCGCAATTGTGTTGAATCCGTTATCATGGCGGATTTTCTCAAACCATGAATATCTGAGTTCCCTTGCTGCCATTTGAGTTGAAAGGCCTTTTTCGGCAGCATATATTTCGGTACTGAACCGGGTGGTAAAAAATGG
>VGGM01000338.1 GCA_016868515.1 Bacteroidota bacterium
GCACTACTTTCGCCAACATGAATAATAAACCGTTATACATCTGGCGCTGGCACAGCATACTCAGTTACGCTGTGAACCACCTTGTCGTATAACGCATAAGAGATATCCTGTACCCGAGGCACACTGTTCACAGTGTGCCTTTTTTTTTGGCGCAAAACCAATAACCACTTAATATTCAAAACTATGGAAAAAAGAAAGAAAATCAATCTGAGTGAAAGCGAGATGCCAAGGCAATGGTATAATATTCTGGCCGACATGCCCAACAAGCCGCTGCCACCTCTGCATCCGGGTACCCGTCAGCCTGTGGGCCCCGATGATCTTGCGCCGATCTTCCCGATGGAGCTGATTAAGCAGGAGGTATCGACTGAAAGGTACATTGACATTCCCGATGAAGTTCTCGATCTCTACCGGTACTTCCGTCCGTCACCTCTTTTCAGGGCTCATAATCTTGAGAAGCTGCTGGGTACAAAAAGCAAAATCTACTACAAGTACGAAGGGGGTAACTATTCCGGTTCCCACAAGGCGAATACTGCCATTGCCCAGGCCTACTACAATAAAAAGGAGGGAGTGCGGCGCATTACAACCGAAACCGGAGCGGGACAATGGGGTAGTGCAATGAGCTTTGCCTGCAACCATTTCGGATTGGAACTGCTGGTATTCATGGTTAGGGTGAGCTACGAACAGAAGCCGGGCAGGAAACTTCTTATGAACTCCTACAATGCCAAAGTGGTGCCTTCGCCAAGCAATATGACCGGTGCCGGCCGGAAGATTCTGGCGGCCGACCCTGACTCACCCGGAAGTCTGGGTATTGCCATTTCAGAGGCGCTTGAGATAGCCGTTCAGGACCCCTACACCAAGTATTCGCTTGGAAGCGTTCTCAACCATGTCATCCTGCATCAGACAATAATAGGGCAGGAGGCATTGCTGCAAATGGAGAAGGCAGGTGACTACCCCGATGTTGTAATCGGTTGTTTTGGCGGTGGTTCAAACTTCTCGGGAATTGCTTTTCCGTTCCTGCGAGAGAAATTTCTCAATAATCGCGATATAAGGTTACTGACTATTGAACCGGCATCATGCCCCAAACTTACCAGGGGCCGTTTTATGTATGATTTCGGCGATACAGCCGGAATGACACCACTGCTACCGATGTATTCACTCGGCCATAACTTCATACCCGAGAAGATACATGCCGGCGGCCTCCGATACCATGGCGCCGGTGTGCTTGTGAGCCAGTTGCTCCGCGACGGGTATGTCGAAGCCCGGGCCAAGATGCAGCGGGAGTGTTTCGAAGGGGGGGTACTGTTTGCACGTACCGAAGGTATACTGCCTGCTCCCGAGTCGACTTATGCTATTGCCGGCGCTCTGGATGAAGCCAGGAGGGCTGATATTGAGGGAGTTTCGAAGACTATACTCTTCAACCTTAGCGGTCACGGGCACTTCGATATATCGGCCTACGAGAAGTATTTTGAAGGGAACCTGCCCGATCATGCACTGACAGAAGCTGAAATAGAGGCTTCACTGCAGGGCCTTGACCTGCCGGCAATAGACTGATGAACATGTTCTGAAAGAGAAAACTGGCGCGGGTGAATACCCGCGCCAGTTTTTAATTTCTTATTCTTCCGCCCTTTCCGGGAACAAACCGGCCGGGCAGGTGTGCCGTTACTAAAATGGCAGAGAACCGAACTCCTCGTCTTCCGGAGGCGAATCTTCAAGACCCCCTGAAAGAGGTTCGTAATCCGCATCAGTGACTGATATCCTTTCAACTTTCCAGGCGTCGAGGTTTGTGAAGTAGCTTACACGCCCTTCCTTCTCCCACCGGTTCCCCTTGATATTGAAGAGTACACGCACATCTTCCCTTAAAAAGCTCTCATCAATTATGTCACACTTGTCCTGCAGCAGCTGAAACTTGATGAAGTCAACAAAGGTATTCCCTCCGGTCGACTCTTTCTTTTCAATCACAAATTCCCTCTTCCGGAATTTGTCGCTTACCTGCATAACGGGGGTGATGTCGACTACCCTGCCTGTAATCTCAAATGCCATTCTATTCCGATGTTGTTATTGCGATCCTTTCAATCATGTCTCCCTGCCTGATGGCGTCAATCACTTCGGTTCCCTCTTCAACAATCCCGAAACAGGTATGCTGACGGTCGAGGTGCTTCGTGTTTGCCCTGCTGTGGCAGACAAAAAACTGTGAACCTCCGGTGTTTCTTCCGGCATGAGCCATTGAAAGAACACCTCTGTCGTGAAACTGCCTTGCACCGCTGAGTTCACATTTTATGCTGTATCCGGGCCCTCCGGTACCTACCCGCGGATCGGCCATGTCCCTGGAATGGGGACACCCTCCCTGTATTACAAAGTTGGGAATGACACGATGGAATGCAAGGCCATCATAAAATCCCTCCTTCGACAGTTTGATGAAGTTGGCCACGGTTTGCGGGGCGTCATCCTCAAAAAGGGTCGCCACCATTACTCCTCTGGAGGTGTGGATCTCAGCCTTTATCACTGTTTGACAATCTCAAGGAGTTCAACCTCGAAGACAAGTGTTGCATAAGGAGGTATAACACCACCTGCACCGGCCTCACCATAAGCAAGTGTATAGGGAATGTAGAACTTGAACTTTGAACCCACGGGCATAAGCTGCAGACCCTCAACCCATCCGGGTATAACTCCGGTTACACCAAAGGAGACTGGCTCGCCACTTTCGTATGATGAGTCAAACGTCTGACCGTCAATAAGATCTCCTTTATAGTGAACCTTTACAACATCCTCGGTTGTGGGTTTCGCACCGGTTCCCATGGTAAGAACTTCATACTGAAGACCCGATTCGGTGACAATGATGCCTTCACGCTT
>VGGM01000339.1 GCA_016868515.1 Bacteroidota bacterium
GCACCGGGCTCCTCAGGGAAGGCGACAGTGCCGATTTCATTGTAATTGACAATCTGGAAAACTTCACCGTCCTCTCAACATTCATAGCAGGCAGGGAGGTCTTTGGTGACGGAGTCGTAAAGTTCGGATACGAAAGAGTGTCGGCTGTTAACAGGTTTGTTTGCAGCAGCATAAATACAGGTGATATAATAACCGATGTTTCGGGAAAAAGAATCCGGATAATTGAGGCATATGACGGACTGCTTAATACGGGCAAAAGAGAGGAGATAGTGCATATGCCGGCCCGCACCGTTCATAATACTGGTGATGACATTTTGAAAATAGTTGTTAAGGAGAGATATAATGACGCTCCACCGGCTGTGGGATTTGTGAAAGGTTTCGGGCTAAAGCATGGAGCAATGGCATCATCGGTGGCTCACGACAGCCATAATATTATTGCGGTCGGAACCAATGACGCTGATATTGCCGGTGCCGTTAACAGGGTTGTGCAAATGAAGGGCGGACTGGCCTGGCACTGCGGACCGGAGGAGATTTTCCTGCCCCTGGAAATTGCAGGAATTATCTCAGCCGAACCAGTGGCCATGGTTTCGCAAAAGTACCGGAATCTGACGCTCAGGGCCGTGAATGCGGGATCAGCACTGCGTGCACCTTACATGACACTCTCATTTATGGCCCTCCTGGTTATCCCCCGGCTGAAGATAGGCGACAGAGGCCTGTTTGACGTGGAAGAGTTCGGCACAGTTCCCCTTTTTGTTGATTAATCATATTAACTAATTTTGATGCAGTCACATTAGTGCATCATGCCTGTCGACCATAAAGTGCTCCTGCCCTTGTTACCCGACCAGCCGGGTGTTTATCATTTTATTGATGACCAGGGGGTTATATTATACGTTGGAAAGTCCTCAAATATCAGAAAACGCGTATCATCCTATTTTACCAGGAACCAGTCGGGTAAAACAAATGCACTGCTGCGCAGGTCGGTCAGAATAACGCACACTGTGGTAGAAACTGAATCAGAAGCGCTGCTGCTGGAAAACAACCTTATTAAAAGACACCAGCCGAGGTATAATATTCTGCTCAAGGACGACAAGACCTTTCCATGGATTTGCATCAGAAACGAACCATTCCCGCGCATTTTCTCAACCAGAACGTTTCTTCATGACGGGTCTGACTATTTCGGACCATATACCTCGGCAACGATGGTCAGAACATTGCTGGGCCTTATAAGGCAGCTTTTCAGCCTGCGCACATGCTCCCTGAGCCTCACCCGGCAGAATATAGAATCAGGAAAGTTCCACGTGTGTCTTGAATATCAGATTGGAAATTGCCGCGGGCCCTGCGAGGGCCGCCAGACCCTTGAGGATTACAATCAGTCGGTAAACCAGATCAGGGAAATCCTTCGTGGCAATATGAAGTCGGTAACAATCTGGCTTAAGGAGCGGATGACAATGTACGCCGCGGAACTTAAATTTGAAGAGGCACAGAAAATCAAGGAGAAACTGGATATGTTATCCAGATATCAGGCGAGGTCGCTCGTTGTTAACCCATCAATGGGAAATGTCGATGTGTTTGGTTTCAGCATGGAAGGCGACTATGCTGCCGTTAATTTTATGAGAATAGCAGAAGGCTCTGTAATTCAGACATATACCATAGGCCTGAAGCGACAGCTTGACGAAACTAAGGAAGCCATACTGTCGACAGGTATGGGTGAAATCATTATTCGTTTTGGACCGCTTGGCAAGAATGTGATAGCTCCGTTTGTTCCCGAACTGACTCAAACCGGCACCAAATTAACGGTTCCTGCAAAGGGTGATAAAAAGCACCTGCTGGAGATGGCCCAACGCAACGCGCTCTATTTCAGGATAGAACAGAAGAAAAGACGAGAAGTTAAGAGTCCTTCAGAAAAGGTAAACAGGAATCTTGACAAGCTCAGGAATGATCTTAACATGTCACTCCTTCCCCGGGTAATTGAGTGCTTCGACAATTCAAATATTCAGGGAGACAGTCCGGTAGCGTCGTGTGTTGTTTTTCGCAATGGCAGGCCGGTCCGGTCGGAATACCGGCATTTCAATATCAGGGGGGTGAGCGGGCCAGATGATTATGCTTCGATGGAAGAGGTAGTATTCAGGCGGTACCGGAGGATTCTTGATGAGGGCAGATCCCTGCCCGACCTTGTGGTTGTTGACGGTGGAAAGGGACAACTCTCATCTGCAATGCAGAGCCTGGAGAAGCTTGGAATTACAGGGAGTCTCACGGTTATAGGAATAGCAAAGCGGCTCGAGGAGATCTATTTCCCCGGAGACAGCGTACCTCTGTATATCGATAAAAACTCCGTCTCGCTCAGGATAATACAACATATCAGGAATGAAGCCCATCGCTTTGGCCTGGAGTTTCACCGGTTAAAGCGATCAAGGAAGATGCTTGAGTCGGAGCTTGATTCAATACCAGGTATTGGACCGGCAACCGTGAAAAAGCTTCTGCTGGCATTTAAAACACCGTCAGCTGTGTCTGCAGCGTCAACAGAGCAGCTCAGGAAGGTGGTCGGCACTCAAAAGGCAGCTTTAATTGCCGGGTTTTACAATGGAACCGGCAATGTTTCACGTGAAACGTAACCACTGTGAACAAAAACGGTCCGGAAACAATCCGGACCGCATGATACAGGTTATATTACTGAATTACTTCGTCTTAATGGTGCATCCAATAGCCCTGGTAGTTGGCTGCTCGGGTGCTTTTCCCTCTTTGAGCGCTCCAATGGCATTGTCAATATAGTTTACTGTTACGGCCGATGCATCTCTCCAGTTATTGTCGATGGTTCCGGTATAGACAACCTTAAGTTCCTTCCCCTCCC
>VGGM01000340.1 GCA_016868515.1 Bacteroidota bacterium
TTGGTTACAACCATCGACGACGTGCTGGCCGGTGAAAACGAGGCCATGCTGGTGCGCATCAATGAGGTGGAATTTGAAGAAACCGGAACCCTGTCGGGATCGAAGGTACTTACCGATTGCAGCAATACCGCTACCGTGCATACCCGTTCAGAGGCTCAGTTTGCCTCTTCGGCCATTCCCGGAGGCAATGGAATATTCATTGGCGTGACTTCGGTTTATGATTCACCGCAGCTGATTATCCGCGACCCTCAGGAGCTCACCATGGCGGCTGACAAAAAGTGCAATATACCCAAATTCGAGTGGCTGAAGGAGAACTTTGAAACACTGAACAACAACGACCCCATAACGAATCTGACCGGATGGAAGAGCATTTCCCAGGCTGGTACCAAACAATGGAATGTGAGGTTTTTCTCAACCGATACAAAATTCGCCAATATCACTGCCTATAATACAGGCATGCCTGAAGTGATCAGCTGGATGATTCTTCCACCGGTCGACCTGACCGCATCGGCCGATCCGATACTGACATTCCGTACCAAGGGAGCCTATGATAATGGCGCTACCCTTGAAACACTTGTATCAACCGGTTATGACGGCGGAACACAACCCTGGAATTTCACATGGACGGTATTGCCTGCCACATACCCCTCTGTGCCGACAAACGGTTATGGCAACTGGGCCAACTCGGGCAACCTAAGCCTTTCGGCTTATAAAACCACCATGTATGTTGCTTTCAGGTACACCGGAGCAGATCCGTCGGGTACCACATCCGACAAAACCACAACCTGGCAGGTTGATGATATACGTATAGGCGAGAAATAGCCGGCAATATGATGCGAGGCTGGGTTACATATTTACTTCTGCTGGTTGCCTCCGGGCAGGTTACGGCACAGCCTCCGGCAGGATACTATGTTTCTGCCGACGGTAAAACCGGTACTGAGCTTAAACTGGCTCTGTATAACATCATCAGAGGGCATACATCGGCTGCATACGGTGACCTATGGACTCACTTCCAGACCACCGATGCACGCTCCGACGGCAAGGTGTGGGATATGTACTCTGACAAGCCCGGCCAGACACCATCGTACCTGTTTGAGTTTGGAACCAACCAGTGCGGGAACTACTCAAAGGAGGGTGACTGCTACAACCGCGAACACTCATTCCCCAAAAGCTGGTTCGGCGGTGAAATAATGCCAATGTACACCGATCTTTTCCATCTTTATCCCACCGACGGGTGGGTAAATAATAAAAGAGGTAGCTTCCCCTTCGGCGTGGTATCGTCGGCTACATGGACCTCAACAAACGGGAGCAGACTCGGTAACAACACCTGGCCCGGTTACACCGGAACCGTATTCGAGCCTATAGATGCCTACAAGGGCGATTTTGCCCGTACCATGTTGTATATGGCTGCACGTTACTACGGAGAGGACAGCAGTTGGCCGGGCAGTGATATGGTAACCGGAGCCGAACCGAAAAGCTGGGCGGTGGCAATGTTGCTTAACTGGCACAACGCCGACCCCGTCAGCCCGAAGGAAACCGCCCGCAACAATGCCGTATATGGCATCCAGAACAACCGCAACCCGTTTATCGACAAGCCTGAGTATGCACAGCTTATCTGGGGCGATCCCACTTCACTCCAGGAGGCGGAATATACAGTGGCAAGGCCGGTTCTGTATCCCTTGCCGGCCCGCGAAAGGGTTACAATCAGTTTCCCGGATGACGTGAAGGAAGAAGTTGTTGTCAGGTTAATCAGCCTCGCCGGACGCGAAGTGAAAGTAGCCGTAACCCACAACACCGGTTCCCTGGAAGTTTACCTGGGAGACCTGCCTGACGGGTTATATATACTTACCGTTGAAACCGGCCCGCACCTGTTCAGCTACCTGCTTCCAATCATTAAATAATTCCTAACTTTATGAACTTTATGAACTCTATGAACTCTATGAACTCTATGAACTCTATGAACTCTATGAACTCTATGAACTCTATGAACTCTATGAACTCTATGAACTCTATGAACTCTTAACCCCATCCTCCCATGAAAACCCTGACCCCCATTCTCCTTTCCTGCTTCCTGCTGACCCTTGCAGGCTGCAATTCAGAAGACAAGAAATTCACTGAAGAGATGAAGGCAAATCTTGCAAAATTCAAAGAGGTAACCCTCACCACAGATCTCAGCTGGCTAACACCTTCTGAGCGTGAGATAACAGGTATTCTTATTGATGCAGCGGCTGAAATGGACAACGTTTTCTGGATGCAGGCCTATGGTAACAAAGACGAGTTCCTTGGCAGCATTGAGAGCGAGTATGCCCGGGCCTATGCCATGATCCACTACGGTCCGTGGGACAGGCTCAATAACAACGCACCGTTCATTCCGGGATATGGCGAAAAGCCACCCATGGCCCAATTCTATCCGGCCGATATGACCGTTGAGGAGTTTGAGGCCTGGGATGATCCCGGTAAATCAAGTCTCTATACGGTTATCAGGCGCGATGCCGACGGAAAGCTTGTCTCCATTCCATATTCCGAGGCTTTCCAGGAACAGCATGCACGCGCTGCAGAGCTGATGCTTAAGGCTGCAGGCCTGGCTGAAGACCAGGGTCTGAAGAAATACCTCACCATGCGTGCCGAGGCCCTGACGACCAATATCTACCAGCCCAGCGACTACGCATGGATGGAAATGAAGGAGTCGAACATCGATTTCGTGGTGGGTCCCATAGAGAACTATGAGGACAGGCTTTTTGGCTATAAGGCTGCCAATGAGGCGTTTGTGCTTATTAAGGATCCTGAATGGAGCGCCCGCCTTGCAAAATACAATGCCATGCTGCCCATGCTCCAGCAGGGGCT
>VGGM01000341.1 GCA_016868515.1 Bacteroidota bacterium
AAATATCCCGAATGGCTCTCAGGTTACTGCCCATGTCCTTAACTCTGCACGGAAAAGAATAACCGATCACTATGTTGAGAAGGGCTTTCTTAATACAGAGGTAACCATTGTAGAAAAAGATGACCCCGACCGCGACAATAATGTAATTCTTAATATCAATGTTGATAAGAAAGAGAGGGTCAAGATTGAGGAAGTGACTTTCGTCGGTGCAGCTGATTTCGAACAAAAACGATTACGGAGGCTTCTGAAGGACACCAAGAAGCGAAACCTCAATTTCTTCAAACCTTCAAAATACATTGCCCAGAAGTTTGAGGAAGACAAGATCAAGCTTACTGAATTCTATAATGAAAGAGGGTACAGGGATTTTGAAATCCTGGGCGACTCTACCTACCCTGTTTCGGAAGACAGGATAGGCCTGATACTGAAAATAGAGGAGGGTTCGCAGTATTTTTTGAGGAGTGTAAACTGGGTTGGCAACAGCGTTTATACAAAGGAGGATCTTACCAGGCAATTCAAGATTGAGCCCGGATCGGTTTACAATCAGACCCTGATTAGTAAAAGACTTACTGACGATGAAGATGCCGTAAGTGCATTGTATCTCGATTATGGCTACCTATTCTCCGACCTCACACCCGTTGAGGCAAGAGTTGAAGGAGACTCAATCGACCTGCAGGTAAGAATTTTCGAGGGAGACCAGGCTTACCTGAACAATGTTATTATTACCGGAAATACGCGAACCAACGAGCATGTCGCCAGGCGGGAGCTTTACACAATGCCCGGCGATCTGTTCAGCAAGAATAACATTATAAGGTCGGTAAGGCAGGTTGCAGTACTTGGACATTTTGACCCGGAAAAGATTCAGCCTCAGCCTCTTCCTGACATGCTGAACGGAACGGTTGACCTTGTATATGCCCTTGAGGAAAAGGCAAATGATCAGTTTGAAGTCTCAGGTGGCTGGGGTGCAGGAATGCTGGTCGGTACGGTTGGCGTAAGGTTCAACAACTTTGCAATGCGTAATTTTTTCGATGCCGGGGCATGGCGTCCATATCCGTCGGGCGATGGTCAATCACTCAGTATCAGGGCCCAGTCGAATGGCAGGATTTACCAGTCATACAACGTCTCTTTTGTTGAACCCTGGCTGGGAGGAAAGAAACCCAACACCTTTTCGGTAAGCATGTACAGGTCGATGATGACAAACGGGCAGAAGAAGACTTCCGACAGCCGTCAGTCAATGCAGATCGACGGGGCATCGATTGGTTTCGGAAAGAGGCTGGAATGGCCTGACGACTATTTCTCACTGTTCACCGAGGTAAACTATCAGAGATACGATCTGAATAACTATGAGCAGTTCCGCTTTCTTTTCAAGAACGGTACATCAAATCTATTCAGCGTTACCACCCGGCTGACAAGGTATTCGGCCGGCCCAAACCCCATATACCCGATGAGGGGTTCAACTTTTACCCTTTCATTGCAGGCCACGCCGCCATACAGCCTTATTAACGGGAAGGATTACAGTGCCGCCGACGACAGGGAAAAATATAAGTGGATTGAATTCCATAAGTGGGTTTTCAAGGCCGATTACTATTTCAAGCCATTCAGGCAGGAAAACGTGAAACTGATTGTTAACCCGAAGTTTGCCTTCGGCTATCTGGGATTTTATAACAAGGATATCGGGCCATCGCCGTTTGAAAACTTCCAGTTGGGCGGTGACGGAATGACCGGCTACAGTTTCTATGGCCGCGAGGTAATTGCCTTAAGGGGTTACGAGAACGGCTCCCTGACTCCCAATAACTCAGCTGGCATTCCTTCAGGGAATGTCTATACAAAACTGACCATGGAGATAAGGTACCCTATTACCCTTAACCCGCAAGCTTCCATTTATGGCCTTGTTTTCCTCGAGGCAGGAAAGGCATGGATGGATCTGAAAGACTTTAATCCGTTCAAAATAAACAGGTCTGCCGGAGTGGGACTCAGGGCAAACCTCCCGATGTTTGGGTTACTTGGTATTGACTGGGGTTACGGATTCGATCCGATCGACGGTCGTACCGGCGGCAACAAGGGACAGTTCCACTTCGTAATAGGACAGCAGTTTTAATTGGTTAACTTAAATGAAAAATGTTATGAAAAGGTTTTTAATAATTCCGGTTCTGATGCTGATGGCAGTATCAGTAGATGCACAGAAAATTGGCTTTGTTGACTCCGACTATATAAGGAACAACATCCCCGCGTTTACCACAGCCCAGGAGAAACTCGATCAGCTTTCAAAAGAGTGGGAAAAGGAGATTGCCGACGGCTATGCGGTAGTTGAGAAAATGTACAAGGATTACCAGAATGAGTCGGTAATGCTTAGCCAGGAGTTGAGGATGAAGCGCGAGGAAGCAATAATCCAGAAGGAGAAGGAGGTTAAGGAGCTTCAGAATAAGTACTTCGGAATGGAAGGGGAACTCTTCAAGAAGCGCCAGGAGCTTATTCAGCCGCTTCAGGATGAGATTCTCAAGGCGATAAAAGCCGTGGCCGCCGAAGGAGCGTATGCTGCCATCTTCGATACCGCCTCGGGCGGCAACATACTGTTTGCCAGTCCAAGGTATGATGTCAGCGACCTGGTACTGGAGAAGATGGGTTATAAAAATTAAATATTAATTTTGCACACTAATTGTTAAATAAATAACAGACCAGAGATGAAAAGGATTATTACTATTATTTTCGTTGTTGCGGTGACTTCCATTGCAGGGCTTAGGCTTTCAGCACAGAACACTATGAAGTTTGCCCACATAAACAATGATGAACTTGTCCGCTCAATGCCGGAATTTGACAGTGCAATGGTAACTCTTGAGAAAG
>VGGM01000342.1 GCA_016868515.1 Bacteroidota bacterium
GACTTACGAGGTCGGCTGGCTGCATGCTGAACCGGACAACCGAACCCTCCTTCAATCCGGTGATTAACCTGCTCCTCTCCGAAACAAAGGCAAAGATACGCTCCCCTGCTGAAATCTCAATCTCCAGTCCATATGGGGCCGGAATGATATTAACAATTTTCCCTTCAAGAGTATTATCCCAGGTTGTTTCGACATTTGGTTCCGTCATTAACCTTACATTCCTGTTTCTTATTACTATAATCCCTTCAGACGCATACTTACCACCGTCAAGCTTTAGCCTTAATCCTCCGGCTGTTACACCAATCCAGTGGTTGCCTTCCTTTACATATTTCACTCTGAAGAAGTTTCTGATGCCTGTATACCTGGCTACAAAACGGTTCAGGTCGAATACCTCACCCGGCGTTCCCTTTTGTATCATTCTTCCGTTATGAATTACCCCTACCTTCGTAGCCAGACCGAGAGCCTCGGGATAATCGTGTGTAACATGTATTATTGTCTGGCCCGCCCTGTTCAGGTTCCTGAGAATTGCCGATATGTCATCCTTGAGGCTGGCGTCAATCGAAGCAAGTGGTTCATCCAGAAGAAGCAGCCGCGGCGCTATTACCAGCGTACGGGCCAGAGCAGTTCTCTGTAACTCACCGCCTGAAAGAGTTCCGGTTTGGCGAAACAGCAGATGGCCTATGTTCATCCCGCCGGCAATCGTTGTTACCCTGCTTCTTATTTCACTCTCAGGTATCTTCCTGGTTCTGAGCGGATAGGCAATATTGTCAAAGGTATTAAGGTGCGGGAACACAGCAAAGTCCTGAAAAACCATGCCGGTATTGCGGTGCTGAGGTCTGAGCCACGTGATATCCCTGCCATCCATTTTTATGGTACCTGAGTCGGGCAGAGTTATGCCGGCCAGCAGTTCGAGCAGTTGTGTCTTTCCCGAACCCGACCTTCCCAGTAGCACGAAATACTCCCCCTCAGCAACATTGAAACTGATGTCGCTAAGGCGGAAATCACCCAGCCGCTTTTCAAGTTTCAATACCTCAATCATCGGCCTCACTGGTTTTCTTAACCCTTCGTTCGAGTGAGATCATCCTGAACAGGATGAAAATAACCAGCGCCACCAGTACAAAAAGCAGTGACAACGGCCTGGCATAGCTTAGTCCGAACGAACTAAACCTCTCATATATCATTACCGGAGCCGTCATCGGATGATACGCCACAATCACAACAGCACCAAACTCACTCATGCCTCTTGCAAACATCATCACCAGCCCGGAAACAATGTTCCTCCAGGCCAGGGGAAGGGAAATGGTGAAGAATACCCTGCTTCGTGAAGCACCCAGACTCAGGGCCGCCTTTTCAAGTTTTTCGGGAACCGAGGCAAAACCGTCGCGTGCCGCATTTACCAGGAAAGGAAGGCTCACAAACGCCATTGCCAGTGCAGTGCCTGCCGGGTTGTTAACCAGGTTCAGGCCCAGAACGGAGGCGGCCTGACCGGCAATTCCATCTCTCGAAATAAGACCGAGAAGCGCTATGCCGGCGGCTGTATGAGGTATCACAACCGGCAGGTCTATGATACCCTGAATCACCTTCCTTCCCGGAAACCGCTTCCGTGCCATTATCCAGGCAAGTGGAATCGCTCCTCCGGCAAATACTATAGTGGCCGTAAATGAGATTCGGAGGGTGTACCATACACTGTTGCGAACATCGCTATCAGCAATAGTGCCAAAGAATTCATTTCTTCCGGTCTTTAAGGCCATCCCGGCAAGGGGTGCAATGATAAAGAGAAGGATCATTGACGAAAGAAACAGCATCACCCATCTGAAAATATCACCCTTTACCCTTGCCATAACAATTTGACTATCTGCTTACTGCATTACCAACACTTACCGGAAGTTCTCCACTACCCGACACAACCGGCGGTTCAACAGGGTTCTGTCCCGTACGCCTGATTATTTCCCTCCCTTCCGGGCCAAGTATGTAAGCCAGGAACTCCACAGCATCGTCCCTGTTTGGCGAGTTGCTGACAAGTGTAATTCCGTACAGAATATAGTCGCCCTGAATTATCATTCTTTCACCCGGACTCCTTCCTGCAACATCAACCGAAACCGACCGGTAGTTATCCCTGAATTCATTGTTGCCGAGATTTATTTCAGGGGGCAATGTGATGTATTTCAGTCCATGCTGCACAGCAACCGACTTGTACTGAAACACGTAATCAACCGCCCGTGCCTCCAGCAGTGCAGTCAGGTCAATCTCCTTAGGTCTGATGAACGACCTGTCCTTCTCCATGAATCTGCCTGTGAGGCCCGGTATATCATAGTACTCTTCTGCAAGTTTCAGCATTAAAAGGGTACGGTACCCACATGGATCGGAATCGGGGTCTGACCGGCCATAGTAGACATCTCCCTTAAGCAGTATCTCTGTCCAGTTCAGTGAATTGATTTCGTCGGAATACCCCGACCGTGGCGTGTAGGCAATTACTATCTCATTTGTGGCAAATCCAATATTCCAGCTGGCATGTTCAGGTATCAGCAACTCATCTATTATAATGTAATCGGCCGATGCCATAATATCGCATGGTTTTCCAAGCTCGGTGATCTTCCTGGCTGTCACCAGGCTGCCTGCAGCCTCAGTGATAATCCTGATACCAGGGATTTGAGCCTCAAAACCCTCAGCAAGCCTGGCCACCGGTACGGCAAGACTGCCGGCATGAAAAAAAATTACTTCACGTTTGCTGCTGGTGCCGCAACCTGTGACAAAAGGCACCATGGTAATAAGAAAAATCAAGACTGCTGCTCTCATCTTTTCGCTCCAATCTCGTTAATCCTTTTGAAAAAACGCC
>VGGM01000343.1 GCA_016868515.1 Bacteroidota bacterium
TTAACGGATTGCCTTCGAAAAGCTGTTTCTGTATCTCCGGCAATACCCTGTAACCCCCTCTTACCACTGTTGAGTAGGGTCCTCCGCTCCAGTATGTGTCTTCATTTATCTGAATCCGCTCCTCACCATACTTCCCGAACACCATGGCCCCCAGGCGGCCGTTGCCGACCGGAAGTGCCTCTTCCCAGACAGAGGCCGGCGACTTATACCACATCATTGTTGATGGATCGATGTTCTCCCACCCAACAGCACCCGAGGGCGCCAGCAATGAGGTTAGAATCATAAACAGGAGAATTCTCATGGCTGGTTGATCTTTAAGAGGAGATTATCAGGTTTTCAGGTCATTCTCTCCAAAGATAAAGTAATTAATCCTGACATCCCCGGCCACACAATAAAAGCCTCTCTTGTTGGTTATTACCGGAGATGTAAAATGACCGGCAAAGCCTCTTGTTTTTAAATTAAAAAAATGTATATCTTACACTTCTAAAATTTGATGATAAACCAAACATAATAACGATGAGAAAATTACTGAAAAACAGCAGGTTGCTGGCTGCGGGGATAATAATGGCTGCAGTCGCAACGGGTGCTTCGGCACAGAACAGGTGGCAGGCTCTGGCCGCCGAGGAGGGTACAATCGGGCTCGACAGGGGAACGATTGAAGCGGAAACACAGCAGTTCAACATTAAGATTCTTAAGGAGTCACAGCTTCTTACCGGACTTCTTCCCAAGGGGCAGGAGGGGTTTGACTATACTCCTTCTGACAGGCTTGATGCCAGGAAGGGCAACAGGCTTTACCATCTGGGCGACCTTAACCTGAGGGTACGCGTTGTTGACACTCCTGAGTGGAAGCGTTACTCTTCAGCACTTGAACGGAAGCCTGTTACAGCAATTTCGGTATCGGGCAACGGGGGTGTTGTTGCTGCTTCCGATATGACTCCGACCTTCGCTGAGGATATTCCGCTGAAGGTTGAAAGGTTCTATGAGATTATCGACGGCGACCTCGTAATGAAATTCAGGATAACCAACCGTGTTGGCAATCCCGTGGAGGTCGGCTCTTTGGGTATGCCGTTGATATTCAACAATATTCTCGACGGAAAACGCCTTGACGATGCTCACTACGCATGTTCATTCTACGATCCTTACATCGGAATGGACGCTGGCTATCTGCAGGTCGCCAGGCTGCATGGCCGCGGACCGGTACTCCTTGTTCTGCCCCACGGTGAAACACCCTTTGAGGCTTACAACCCGCTGCTCGACGACAGAACACCCAGGGGCATCACCTTCGAGGGTTTCTACGAGTGGATGGCACTCAGCAGGGCTCATGCCGAAGAAGACTGGGTAAGGGCTGAGCAGTGGAACAACCCCCGTATGATGAGACTGAATCCGGGCGAGTCGAAGGAGTTTGGTCTGAAATTCGTTCTCTCTCCGTCACTTCGTGACATCGAGAATACGCTTATAAAATACAAGAGGCCGGTAGCTGTCGGAATACCCGGGTATGTAATGCCGATGGATGTTGACGGTAAACTCTTTATCAATTACGGCAGCGAAGTGCGCTCGCTCGATGTACATCCGGGGGGAGCGCTCGATATCAGGCAGACAAAAACAACAGCCGGTGGCTGGAAGGAGTTTGCCGTTAAAGGTAAGGAGTGGGGCCGTGCAAGGCTTACCATCACCTATGCCGACGGAAGAAAACAGACCGTTAACTATAACATTATAAAGCCGGAAGAGCAGGTAGTACGCGATATGGGCAGGTTCCTCACCACCGAGCAGTGGTATGAGAATCCTTCCGATCCCTTCAGAAGGCATATGTCGGTTATCAGCTACGACTACGGACGCATGCAGAAGGTAGACCAGGATACCCGCGCATGGGTGGCCGGCCTCAGCGATGAGGGCGGGGCCGGTTCATGGCTTGCCGCAATGATGAAGCAGTTGCTGCAGCCCGAGCCTGCCGAACTGGCCAAAATGGAGAAGTTCGTGCACAACACCCTCTGGGGAGGTATTCAGTACAGTGAGGGAGACCGTAAGCATGGTGTCCGCAAGAGTATGTTCTACTACGACCCGCAGAATATGCCCGAAGGCACCTACAGCCCCAATATCAATTATGGCGGCTGGTCGGCATGGAACAAGAAGGAGGCCGAGTCAACGGGCCGTTCATATAACTATCCGCACGTTGCTGCAGCCTGGTGGGTGATGTACCAGCTCAGGCGCAACCACAGCGATCTGGTTAAGGGAGCCGAATGGCAGTGGTACCTCGAACAGGCCTGTCAGACAGCCCTGGCCATGGTGGCCCAGGCCCCGCATTATGCTCAGTTCGGCCAGATGGAGGGAACCATTTTCTTCCTTATACTGCTCGACCTGCAGCGTGAAGGGATGGATGAGCTTGCAATAAAGCTCGAGGCGGCAATGAAGAAGAGGGCCGACCTCTGGCGTTCGCTTAAGTATCCTTTTGGCAGTGAAATGCCCTGGGATTCAACCGGGCAGGAAGAGGTTTATGTATGGTCGAAATATTTCGGCTATGACGAGAAGGCCGATGTAACGCTCAACGCCATTCTGGCCTATATGCCAACGGTTCCCCACTGGGGATACAATGGCAGTGCGCGCAGGTACTGGGACTTCCAGTATGCAGGCAAGCTGCAGAGGGTTGAGCGTCAGCTGCACCACTACGGATCGCCGCTGAATGCCATACCGGTTCTGAAGGAGTTCAGAAACAATCCGTCAGACCTTTACCTGCTGAGGGTTGGTCATGCCGGAACCATGGGCGCCCTGTCAAACATCACTAAAGAAGGATTCGGACCCGCCGCATTCCACGCCTACCCGTCAACG
>VGGM01000344.1 GCA_016868515.1 Bacteroidota bacterium
CAGCATGAATATCAGACTTTTTGCCTGTGTTGACCTGCTTAAAGCTTCTGCCGGTATTGTTGATGAAGGGTTTCCTTCGGTAAAAACCCGGATTGCGGGCAATATCAGGAATCTTGTTACAATGTGCGATATCGACGGGCTCTTCTTCGAACTACCTTCGTCGCACCTTGAGTCCTTCAGCTACTCAGGATTCTCATACAACGATTTCAGGGCCGACAGCCTGTTAACCGGAGCAGCGGCTGCGGAATGGATTGAGAACAGGCTTACCGATATGCTTGAGGATGCTGTGGCAGCGGCTCTTCTGGTAAAGCCATACCTCAATATCGTTGTTGTTATCAGGGGAAGAGAGATGCTGCCGTACTCACTTACATTGTTGCACTACGGTATAGCCGATGCAGTGATTGAAGGCAACAATGACGCTGATGGTGTTTTCATGGGCGCAAGGTATATGTACCCTGGCACAATCAGGATTAAACACAGGCTGAAACAGATTTCTCCGCAAAACGTATTCGGACTCGACCTCTCAGAATATTTTGGCGATGCTGCCGTGGCTGGTATGCGATTGTCACCAGACAGGCACGGGAGGTATAAAACTGTTGGCAGCGATGGCAGAATAGGACTGATAACCATGCGGACTGACTCGGTGGTTCTGAAGAGTGAGAAAGGAACCATTCCCTTTTCAACCTTCAACCTTGCCGTGCCGTACAATTATAAAGTATTGCCCGGTAACCAGTTGTCACGAGGGCCCGGGCCCTGGGTAGAATTCAGGAGAGCACCTTCGGGGTATACCAACACGGGCGAGTTTGATATGCTGGCCAGAGGCCCTTACCCTGCAGAAGTGTTTATTGCCGGTGAGAAACTCAAACAGTATACTACAGGTATATTCTTCAGAAAGGTTACCCTCAACGAGGGGTCCAACCGCATCAGGGCTTCGGTGATGATGCCCGATTCGTCCGAAGCCTTCTACGAGGATGAATTCTTCTTTGAGAAAGTCGACCGCACGAGGAAACCTTTCCCGCTGTGGGCCGATGCCGGAAGTATTTCTCCTGCCTATGACCTCGAACTGATTCCCAACGATATAGTGAGAATCTCCTTTCAGGGTTCAAAAGGGCAGGAGGGGTTTATTGTTGTTGGTGATGATAAAAAGAAAATAAAATGCCTCCGATCCGATTTTTCTGACTATAGCCTCTATTCGGCCGACGTATCTGCAGGTTTGCTGCCGCAGGGACTCCCCCTGCCTCTTAAGGTTGTTCTGAAAGAATCAAACGGGTCTTCCACAGGAGAGGTTCTTGAGAAACCACTCAGTAACACCATAACGGTGAAGGCAACTGAAGAATATCCCATGCTGAGGGTGAAATCGGAGAATTCAAGACTCATTTATAATCTGGGCGCTCCCCGTCTCGGAGGCCCTATTCGTTCTGAAATGGGCCCTGGTGTTGTGCTGAAGGCCAATGGAAAATTCGGTGATAACTGGCGCGTTAGACTCAGCAGGAGCGAGGAGGGATTTATCCACTCCGGTGAGGTTGATGTGATGCCGGGCGAGACCCTCATGCCCGGGTATTATGTTACAAGCATGTCGTGCGGTCCCTCCTCAACTGCCGACGTCCTTACCATTCCATGGCTCGAGCCGGTGCCATATGAAGTCTGGCCCGATCCGTCGCAGAAGAGGCTGATAATTACCATGTACGGAGCCGGGTCGAGTGCCACCTGGATCACCCACCGGGCAGGATTGAAGATAATCGACCATATCACCTGGCAGCAGACGACGCCTGAAACATTCCAGATATATGTTAATCTTAAGAGTGATGTTCTTTGGGGTTATGATGTGAGGACTGAGGGTGCCAGGCTGGTAATGCGCATTAAATATGCGCCGCAGTTCGACCCTGAGGGCGACAAGCCACTGGAAGGTCTTCGGATTGCCATCGAAGCTGGCCATGGTGGAAGCAATGCCGGGGCAATTGGTTTGTCGGGTCTGCTTGAAAAGGATATCAATCTCGATCTCTCCTTCAGGCTCGGCGATCTTCTGGCAGGCATGGGAGCCGAAGTCGTCCAGGTACGCGATACTGACCGCGACATGTCGCTTATTGAGAAGCGCGATATTGCAATCAGGTCGGGTGCGCATATTCTGATAAGCATTCACGCAAATGCTGGCGGAACCGGCTACCTTCAGGTGGCAGGTACCAGCACCTACTGGCACAACCCGTTCTGGGCACCGCTGGCCACTGATATCTATAACCGGTTGCTTGAGCTGGGACTGGCCGAATTCGGGGTGGTTGGGTCGTTCAACTATACCGGCATCAGGCTGACCCAGATGCCTTCGGTACTCGTTGAGCAGGCCTTCATGTCGCACGCCGAAGATGAGGAAAAGATGGCAGACCCCCGGTTCCGCCAGAGTATGGCTGAGAAAATTGCCGGAGGGCTGCTTGATTATCTTAAGGATGTGAAAGGCAGGTAGTCTTATTTCTTTACCTGGTTTCCCCGCTCGGGTTGCTGCGGTGTGCCGCCACCCTGTTCGCATGGACTCTTGGGCCTGTTGTTCCCGTTACCTGATACTGGTGGTTTATCGGCTGTGATGCATACCGACCACTGACCCATGGCGCCGGGGTGTTTCGATGACACCGACACGGTAAGGTTACCGGTAAAAAGGTAGTATTGGCCGGGCCTGATTGTGTATGGATTGCCGGCGACAGTTGCGTCGCCTCCTCCTGCAATTGGCATGAAGAAGAGACTGCTGGCGGGCCCCGAGTATGCAAAGTTCTTGTTGGTAAGGCTGTCGCGGGTGATGGTGCCGGTTGGTGTCACCAGGCAGAATTCC
>VGGM01000345.1 GCA_016868515.1 Bacteroidota bacterium
AAGGTGGTATCGCCTTTGCCTGAGGCAAATCCGGCCACAATAAGAAGTAACATGGTTCCTACTTTCACAAGGGTAAGTATATTCTGGATACGCGCTCCGGTCTTTATTCCCCTGTAATGAATGGCAGTGAATATCAGAATCACTGCAACTGAAAGTATCTTGCCGGCAACAGCAGGTGTTAGAATTTCCGAAGTGCCTCCAATTGCAGCAAGCGAAGGAAATGCCTTCAGAATATATTCACTGAACCCCATGGCCGAGGCTGCAATGGGGGCAGAAAACCCCACTATGAACGACACCCAACCGCTCAGGAACCCTGCAAGCGGATTATAAATCCTCGACAGGAAAAGATACTCACCGCCGGCTCCCGGCATGGCAATTCCCAGCTCACCGTACGACATGGCACCGCATAGGGCAATGATCCCTCCGATAAACCACAACAACAGCATCAGCAGTGGATTACCGAGCCCCTCCATTAACAGGCCGGCAGTTGTAAACACCCCGGCGCCAATCATGTTTGCAACAACAATATTCGTGGCCGGGAACATACCCAGCTTCCTCTCAAGCCTGTTGTCCTCCATCATGCAGGGTTATTTTGAACGCTTGTAACTAATTGACATCCCACCTCCGCTGGTAAATACCGTCGTTTCATAGTTGGTCAGTCCTCTCAGGTACTGAAGATAATCACTATTCTGACCCCTGCGGTATGTACCCTCGCTTATATTGTGTGTTACATAACAGCCCCCGGCCTTTAGTTTCGGATCGACTGCAATAAAATAGTTCTTGTACCAATCCTTGTCGGCATCGGAGAAAACGAAGTCGAAAGGACCCTTAAGCTGTGGAACAAGTTCGTGCGCATCGGCAAGCCTGGCATCGATATAGTCTATCAACCCTGCCTTCCGGAAATTCTCAAGAGCCCTCTCATGCCTGCCTCTGTCTATGTCGACTGTGATAAGCTTGCCCCCGGTTTTGCTGAGGGCCCACGCTATCCATATGCCCGACAGCCCTGTTGAAGTACCGATCTCCAGCGCGCTTTTGTACCCATTCTCAACAATAATATCATACATCTTCTGCCCGTCGGAATAGGGTATATTCATATCGTACCAGGAGCCGCGGGTATCATCAAGGAATTTCCTGACCCTTGCATCAAGATCAGTGTCATTCTTCGCTGTCTGACCATGTGTATCAATCCATACTGCCGGTAGCAGTATGAGAATAATTGCCAATAATCTCATTTTTAGCATATTATGTTATGTTAAGTTACTCTTCCAGCATGAATTTCATATATGCCCCGGTAATATTTTTCAGCATTATATCCGCTTCGTTATGGAGCCCCCTGGCCATGCCTGTTCTGAAGTGCTCTGAGTCAATCCCTTCATATACGGCAGGAGCCTCAGCATGAACCGAGCCGGCCTCAGGATAGTATTCCAGGAGGGAACCGGCAACTTCATGATATGAAATGCCGGTATCCGGCTCGCCGAACATCTCCCTGATGGAAACAGTACCTTCTTTCACCCTTACAAAGCAGTAAAGCCGATGGTCACTGCTTACAAGTATCTGCCCTCCTGTCATCATGAATTCATCGGTTACAACCCTGTAGCTCTCAAAACTGTGAATAACCGCCACCGGAAGTTTACTGACCCCCGAAACATATAACCTGTACAGAGTTCCGTAATCCTGCATCGGTTCCAGTGAAAAGGATCCTCCGGATTTGATATCTCTCCTTTCCAGTGAAAACCTTTTACGGAAAAAAATCTCCCTGTAACCAAACCTGCGGTAATACTCATAAAGGGAATCCGATGCCGGGACAAGTGCCGAGAAGCTGTCTCCCCTCGACCTCATTACCTCCAGTGATGCCTCAAGCAACCTCCCCATCAGCCCTTTTTGCCTCTGCCCGGGGAGGGTGGCGGCTCCGCAAATATAGCCCAGCCTGTACATGGAATCGTTAACTTTAAAATCGTACCCGGGAAAGAATATCATTGAGGCTATAATGCCTTCCGTCCTGTATACCAGTGCCGTATCGGCAGAATACCTCCTTCCGAAGAAGCTGTCTATGAACTCTCCGGTGTCGTTGAATACCTCTCTCCATATAAGCCTGAGGGCAGCTTCATCAGCAGGTCGCGGGTGATCGATCATTCTAAAGGTTCTTTAATTCCGCCACATATTTTTCGAGCAGCATTACAGGGTAATATGAGCGCTTGGCCTTCCGAAGCCCCTCAATACCCATATCCTCCTCCCTGTTTATATACCTGTAATTCTGGCAGGCGTGCCTGGCAAAATCACGGTTTATTACCGCGTACACTCCGGAACAATCATTCAGGCCTTTCTCTATGTGAATTACAAATATGTCGCTGTTGATTTCCGAACCTATTGTAAATGCACAAACCTTCCTGTTGCCGGTTCGAATAAGTCCCCCCTTCAGACCAAGTTGCTCAAAGTTATTCAGAGCCTCATGCACTGCTGTACTCTCAGCCTGAAGGTCGAGTTGGGGATGCTCGTTTACCCATCTTTCGTATGTTTCGAGGCAGTGCGGGATATTGCCGGCATTCAACTCTTCAAAAGAACCTGTGCCATTCTGGTTTTCAAACCTGTTGATATGGTTTCTTTTTGCCTGATATTTCGCTCCTTTCAGGTTTATCAGATCATCTGAATTGTAAATATAGTCAGACCATTCCGTTTTCACCCTGAATTCGAATCTTCCGGGCATTAACCTCTCAAGCTTCTCCGATCCCTCCTTTCCCAGGCCGGTTATAACCGGAACGCATCCCAGTTTTACGGCATACTCAATAAGGCTCTCAACGGCTTTTGCA
>VGGM01000346.1 GCA_016868515.1 Bacteroidota bacterium
GTGCAACATGGAGAACTTCGATCCGCTGGGCATCCACACCGGAGAGAGTATTGTTGTAGCCCCTTCGCAAACCCTCACAAACAATGAGTATCATAAACTAAGGGAACTGTCGGTAAAAATAATCCGTCACATTGGTATAGTCGGCGAGTGTAATGTTCAGTATGCTCTCGACCCCGGCTCTGAAGACTACAGGGTTATTGAGGTCAACGCCCGCTTGTCGCGTTCAAGCGCACTTGCCTCCAAGGCTACGGGCTACCCCCTGGCCTTCGTTGCAGCTAAACTTGCCCTGGGATACGGTCTGCATGAGTTGAAAAACAGTGTGACCCGCACAACCACAGCATGTTTCGAGCCGGCACTCGACTACATTGTATGCAAGATACCCCGGTGGGACCTGAATAAATTCGAAGGTGTTTCGCACGAGCTTGGCAGCAGCATGAAAAGTGTCGGTGAAGTAATGGCCATCGGACGAACCTTCGAGGAGGTTATTCAGAAAGGACTCAGGATGATCGGTCAGGGAATGCATGGCTTTGTCGGTAACAGAAATCTCTCTTTCGATGATATCAGGAAAGAGCTGACTGAACCGACAGATATGAGGATCTTCTCTATAGCTGAGGCTCTGGAAAAAGGATTCTCAATTGACGAAATACATGATCTTACAAAAATTGACAGGTGGTTCCTTTACAAACTGCGGAACATCACCGAAATCAAAAACAGGCTCACAATCCACAACTCACTCAGTGAAATGCCTGCCGATATGTTACGGGAAGCTAAAATACACGGTTTCAGCGACTTTCAGATAGCCAGGTGTGTTTTAAAAGCAGAGCCGGAAGAGATACAGGGTGCATTGCTGAAGGTCCGCAAGCTAAGAAAGTCTCTTGGCATTATTCCTTATGTAAAACAGATAGACACCCTTGCAGCAGAGTACCCCGCCCTTACCAATTACCTCTACCTGACATACAGCGGTTCAGAACATGACATCTGGTATTCGAATGACAAGAGGTCGGTTATTGTACTTGGCTCAGGCGCCTACCGCATCGGTTCGAGTGTCGAGTTCGACTGGTGTTCCGTCAATGCCATTGAGGCGATACGGAAGCAGGGGCTGAGGGCGGTAATGATTAACTACAATCCTGAAACAGTAAGTACCGATTATGATATATGCGACCGGCTTTATTTTGATGAGCTTTCATTCGAGAGGGTGATGGACATCATCGAGCTGGAAACCCCTGCCGGGGTGATGCTTTCAATGGGAGGACAGATCCCTAACAACCTGGCCATGAGGCTTCATAAGGAGAATGTACCAATACTCGGCACCTCCCCATCATCGGTCGACAGGGCGGAGAACAGGCACAAATTCTCCTCAATGCTTGATGACCTTGGTATAGACCAGCCACGGTGGCAGGAGCTGACCAGTACTGAGGAAATCTTCGGGTTTGTCGACCGTATAGGATTCCCCGTCCTAGTAAGGCCCTCTTACGTCCTATCGGGAGCAGCAATGAACGTTGTGTCGAATAGAAACGAACTAACCCACTTCCTGGAACTGGCTGCCAGGGTTTCAAAGCAATATCCGGTTGTTGTTTCCGAATTTATCGAGAACGCAAAAGAGATTGAGGTTGACGCAGTAGCTTCTGAGGGAGAGATTCTGGCATACGCAATAAGTGAGCATGTAGAATTTGCAGGTGTCCACTCGGGAGATGCCACCATTGTATTCCCGGCACAGAAGATATATTTTGAAACGGCCAGGAGGGTAAAGAGAATATCAAGGCTGATAGCCAAAAACCTTAATATTACCGGACCGTTTAACATTCAGTTCCTCGCCCGCGATAACGATATCAAGGTTATTGAGTGCAACCTGAGGGCATCGAGGAGCATGCCTTTCGTGTCGAAGGTCCTTAAAGTAAACCTTATAGAACTGGCTACCAAGGTAATGCTCGGTATCCCTGCCGAAAAACCCCATAAATCGGTTTTCGATCTTGACTATGTAGGGGTCAAGGCTCCACAGTTCAGCTTCTCAAGACTTGCCAAGGCTGACCCGGTGCTGGGTGTCGACATGGCATCAACGGGAGAAGTAGGATGCATAGGTGAAGGCTTTTATGAGGCAATCCTTAAAGCCATGTTTTCGGTTGGTTACAGGGTCCCTAAAAAGAGTATTCTTCTTTCAACCGGACCTGCCCGCTCAAAGGTGGAACTGATTAACAGTGCCAGGGCTCTCCGGGAAAAAGGGTATAAGCTTTACGCCACAAGGGGAACCCAGATTTTCCTTGCCAATGCAGGTATCGAAGCTGAAGTTGCATACTGGCCCGACGAGAACAAATCACCAAATACAATCGAACTGATCCGAAGCAGGGAGGTCGACCTTGTGGTAAACATTCCGAAGGATCTATCTGCAACCGAACTTAACAATGACTATTCAATCAGGAGAACGGCCGTTGACTTCAACGTCCCCCTCCTGACCAACGCACGGCTGGCTTCAGCATTTATTCTGGCCTTCTGCATGCTTAAGGAAGAAGATCTTGCCATTAAGAGCTGGGACGAATATAAGTAGTTCTGAATCCGGGTTTTTCATAAATTGCAAAATAAATTCCGCACAGTGATGATTGAGATTTCCGTCAGACCGGCCAGAGAGAGTGATGCAGAAACAATAAGGGATTTTCAGAAGGAAATGGCTCTTGAAACAGAAGGATTGGTTCTCGATAATGAAACAGTTACCAGGGGTGTTTATGCAGTATTTGGCGACAGTTCAAAAGGTCGGTACTATGTTGCGGAATACGAAGGCTCGGTAATTGCATCCCTGCTTATCACCT
>VGGM01000347.1 GCA_016868515.1 Bacteroidota bacterium
ATATGAACACCGAAACCGGTCCGCTGCCAAGCGGCTTTACTTCCTGACCCTTGCTGTTAACAGGGGCAGGCATATTGGTTACCTTTGGAGCGGCCAGGGTAATGAATTCCATCAGCCTGTCAACACCGTAGTTAAGTCTGGCCGAAACACAGAGTACCGGGAAGATACCCCTGGTTGCAACACCCTTTACAAGTCCCTCGATTATCTGATCCTCTGTAAGACTCTCATTCTCAAAGAAGAGCTCCATTAATTTCTCCTCGCTCTCAGCAGCCTTCTCAACCAGCGCATTATGCAGTTCTTCGGCCTTACCCTTATGCTCGGCAGGGATTTCAACAGCCTCGCTCTTTCCGCCCTCTTTGGGGAACCGGAGCATTTTCATCTTCATTACGTCGATAACCGCATTAAAACCTGTACCCTCGGCAACCGGAAACTGAACCAGACAGACGTTGTTGCCGAAACGCTCCTTGAGCATTTCAACGGTTTTATCGAAATGTGATTTCTCGTGGTCGAGCGAATTTGCTGCGAAAATTACCGGCTTGTGTGCGCGGTCGGCATGACGGAAATGGATTTCGGTTCCTACCTCAACGCCATTGTGCGAACCAATCAGTATCACTGCCGAATCGGCTGCGTGGAGCGACGAAATGACACCGCCGCTGAAGTCGTCGAGGCCCGGTGTATCGAGCATGTTTATCTTGTGGTTCTGGAACTCGGTGTACAGAACAGTTGAGAAAATTGAGTTTCCGTTCTCCTGTTCAATCGGCTTATAGTCTGATACGGTGTTCCTGGTCTCCACGGTTCCGCGCCTCTCAATTAATCCCCCGTTGAGCAACATCGATTCGGCGAGAGTTGTCTTTCCCGACTTCGAGTTACCCAGCAGGGCAATATTTCTGATATGGTCCGTCTGGTAATTCTTCATTTCGTTGTATGTTACAGGTTATACATTTATATTATATATACGCAATTGGAGCGGCAAAATTAATAATTTTTTAAATCAGAATAGGAAAGCTTTTGTTTATTGAAAAATAATTCTTTCCTTTGCCGCGGTTTTAAAAGGCCACAGGAGTACCGGCGTTTCTTTTCAACGGTAAGTTTAAGAAAAGCAGTTTTCTCAGGAAGAAAAGTCGGGAAGTTACCTGTTGAGAACTTACAACCAGTAAAAAAACAGACAGAAGATCTGTGGGCACACTGCCAGTCGTGCAGTGTTCACGCAATGTGTGCCTGACAGGTTTTAAATGATACGGAGTAGAATTATTGACTAATTAAGCAGTAAATATGCCAACAATTCAGCAACTAGTAAGAAAGGGCAGGAAGAAGCTTATTGACAAGAGCAAGGCACCTGCTTTGGATTCATGCCCTCAGAGGAGGGGAGTTTGCGTACGCGTTTACACCACTACGCCAAAGAAGCCGAACTCGGCTATGAGGAAAGTGGCAAGGGTAAGGCTTACCAATGGCAAGGAGGTTAACGCTTACATACCCGGAGAAGGCCATAACCTGCAGGAGCACTCAATAGTGCTTATCAGGGGAGGCAGGGTAAAAGACCTTCCGGGTGTAAGATATCACCTTGTACGCGGTGCGCTGGATGCATCCGGCGTAGACGGCCGTTCGCAGAGAAGATCAAAATACGGTACCAAGAGACCGAAGAAGTAACAGTTAAAGGATTCAGATAATGAGAAAGTCAAAACCAAAGAAGCGGATCATTTTACCCGATCCGAAGTTCAATGATCCTTTCGTAACAAGGTTCGTAAACAACATGATGTTCAGCGGGAAGAAGAACCTGGCCTTTACTATTTTTTATGATTCTCTCGACATAATTGACGAGAAGCTCAAGATAGAAGGCAAAACGCCCCTGGAGATATGGAAGCAGGCACTTGATAATATCACTCCGCATGTGGAGGTTAAGAGCCGCCGGGTGGGAGGTGCCACATTCCAGGTTCCCATGGAGATAAGGGCTGACAGGAAGGTTAGTGTTGGTATGAAAAACCTTATCCTTTTCGCCCGGAAAAGGGGAGGCCGTTCAATGGCCGAGAGGCTTGCAGCCGAGGTGATGGCTGCCTACAACCAGGAAGGTGCCGCATACAAGAAGAAGGAGGATACCCACAGGATGGCCGAGGCCAACAAGGCATTCGCCCACTTCAGGTTTTAACTGAGAGAAATCAGCCGCAAGGATGAACCCCGCCCTTAAAAATACCAGGAACATCGGAATCATGGCACACATCGATGCCGGGAAGACGACCACAACGGAGAGGATACTCTTCTACACCGGCCGTACCCACCGCCTCGGCGAGGTGCATGATGGCAATGCCCAGATGGACTGGATGGTGCAGGAGCAGGAGAGGGGCATAACCATTACCTCAGCGGCCACAACCACATACTGGAAATACAGGGACACACAATACAAGATAAACATCATTGACACTCCGGGACACGTTGACTTCACCGTTGAGGTGGAGCGTTCACTGAGGGTTCTCGACGGTGCAGTGGCGGTATTCTGCGCCGTGGGCGGGGTTGAACCTCAGTCGGAAACCGTCTGGAGGCAGGCAAACAAGTATGGTGTTCCCCGCATAGCATTCATAAACAAAATGGACCGCTCGGGAGCTGATTTCTTCGGAGTGGTACAGCAGATAAAGGAAAGACTGGGCGCAAACCCCGTGCCTGTTCAGATACCTATTGGTTCGGAGGAGAAATTCACCGGCGTAATCGACCTGGCTGAAATGAAAGCCGTAGTCTGGTATACCGATGCTGAACTGGGTGTAAGGTACAACCTGGAGGAAGTTCCGGAAGAGTACCGCGAAGAGGCCGA
>VGGM01000348.1 GCA_016868515.1 Bacteroidota bacterium
TCGGGGTGGAACCTCGTCCACCTGTCCCACGGATAGTTGAGTACTTCAGCCCCCGAATGGAAATTAGCCGACAGTATGAACCTGCGGCTGCGCATGAATGCTATCATATCGACATTCTCCTTCTCCTGAACTGTTCCGGGTTCCAACGGATCGGGAAAGTTGCGGTTAAGGTCCCTGCCATTGGCATTTGCGCGGATAGGATTGACAATTGTGTTACCGGTTCTGTATGTGCCGTCGGGATTCGAAAGCGGGTTTATAAAAATCTGAAGGTTGTTTACCAGGTGCTGAACCTGCGTGTCGGTTGCATAGTTACTGAGCAGATAATCGGCCAGCCTCAGCATCAGAACGAAACCGGCCAGTTCGTCGCCGTGCATGGTGGAAGTGTAGAACACCTCGGGTTCATCATATTCATCAATGTGCACATTGTCTGATATCTTCAGTACCAATACAAGCTTTCCCAGAACACTTGTTCCTATGGTATCGAGTCTGCACAAACCCGGATAGTCAGCGGCAAACTTCCGCATTATTGAATCGTACTGTGTATATGAGGGGTAACTCTGCCATTCAAGGGCTTTATTGAGGTTCTCCGAACCACGAACACCCTTACCCTCTTCAGGTTCGTTAACTGTGAAAGTTATTCCGGCAGCCAGGAACTTATCAATTGTAGTATGATTTATAACCAGGTAAAGCCTTCCCTCTTTGTACCTGTCAATCGGAAAATCCCTGCCTATTGCTGATGCCTTGCTGAAACCCGGGTACTCCACCGAAACCACAGCCTGGCCGTACTGATATATAAACTGTTTGAGTCTGGCCGTATCGCTGGCTTCCTGACCCGCAATAATGCAGGTAATGGCTATCATCAAAGCCGGTATCAGGAAGAGCTTTCTCATGATGTCTTATATGTTAAACCTTATGTGAAGAATGTCGCCGTCTTCAACCACATAACCTTTGCCTTCCACAAAAAACCGGCCGGCTTCACGACAGGCATGCTCCGATCCGAGGCGTATAAAATCATCGAACTTCATAATCTCGGCCCTTATGAAGCCCCTCTCCAGATCGCTGTGTATAACCCCGGCTGCCTGCGGGGCCGTCATACCCTTCTTTATTGTCCAGGCCCTTATCTCCTTCGGACCCACCGTAAAAAAAGTCATTAGTTGCAGCAGGGAATAGGCCGACCTGACCAGCCTGTTTACACCCGGCTCAGTTAACCCGGCATCATTCAGAAACTCCAACCTGTCAGCAGCCTCAGCCAGGTCAGCAATCTCAGCCTCAAGTGTTCCTGCAATTACAATCATCTCCGAACCCCTGCTGCTGAGGAACTCGCGCACCCTGTGGCTGTAACTGTTGCCGCCCGTTGCCGATGCCTGATCGACGTTACAAACGAACAGTACCGGTTTCATGGTCAGCAGAAACATATCGTCAAGGTATTTTCTCTCCTCATCCTTCAGGGCAAGGTCGCGGGCATTCCCGAAATTTTCAAAATGCTGCCTTACCATTGACAATACCTCAATACCTCTTTTCGCATCTTTGTCGCCGGTACGTGAAGCCTTCTCCAGGCGCTGAATCTTCTTCTCAACCGATTCAAGGTCCTTTAGCTGCAACTCAAGGTCAATTGTCTCAATATCCCTGACCGGATCGACCGACCCGTCGGCATGGGGCACATTCTCGTCGTCGAAACACCTTAATACGTGTATCAGGGCATCGGTATTCCTCACCTCAGCAAGAAACCTGTTACCATCACCCCCTGAACCGCCGCGGGTAAGTCCCGGTATATCAACTATCTCAAAAGTCGTATGAATCACCTTTTCGGTTTTCTGGTACTTTTCGAGCTCATATAACCTGCTGTCGGGAACCTGAATCATACCCAGATTCGGGCGTGAGGCACCAAATGTATTTGTCTCACCCCGGGTATTTGATATGCAGTTGAAAATTGTCGTCTTGCCTGTGTTTACAAGCCCTATTATCCCACATTGTAATGCCATTGCCGACTTCTGATAAGTTTGTGCAAATTTACCAAAAAGAGGCAAACACCCCTGCTCTCTCTTCAAATAGAGATAATTTTGATTAATTTTGGTTGCAATCAGGAACGCACAGTCCCCCGATGAGACAAATAGCCATAACCACAGTGTTGATGCTGGCACTGGCCGCCAACCCGGCGTCGGGTCAGGAAGCCAGCACCCTCAGCCGTATACTCTTCATACTCGATTGCTCGCAGAGCATGTCGGGTTTTATGGGTAACGAGAGAAAGATTGACCTGGCCAAAAGGTTCCTCATTCACGCTGTCGACAGCCTTGCAACTATCAGCAATGTTCAGGTGGCACTAAGGGCATACGGCCATCAGAGTGTAGTACCTCCGCAGGATTGCAGCGACACGCGCCTCGAGGTTCCGTTTGCCTCTAACTCGGTGCAGGAGATAAAACGCAAAATAAGATACCTCGAACCAAAAGGGACCACCCCTATTGCAAACTCTCTGGCACTGGCAACGGAAGATTTCCCCCCGGCCGGCGATGCCCGTAACATAATCATACTGGTTACCGACGGTATCGAAGCCTGCGATGGCGACCCCTGCGCTGTTGCCCTCTCACTGCAGAAAAAGGGCATCATGCTCAAACCTTTCATTATCGGTATCGGTCTCGACCCTATGTTCCAGAAAACGTTCGAGTGCATGGGCAATGTATATAACGCCAACGAGCCTGAATCATTCGGAAAAATGTTCAACATAGTTATTACCCATGCACTCACTGAAACCACCATGCAGGTAAACCTGCTCGACCAGTACGGCAATCCCTCTGAAACC
>VGGM01000349.1 GCA_016868515.1 Bacteroidota bacterium
ACACCATTGTGTCGGTGTTGAGGCGGAACCTTATTCAGGTGCCGGCGCTAAGTGACATCAGCACAGAATCGAGGAACGGAAGCGCCGTAATAAGGCTTTCATTCGAGTATGGCACCGATATCAATCTGGCCTTCATGGAGGTTAATGAGAAGATTGACGGAGCCATGAACGGATTGCCACGTGATATACAGCGACCGAGGGTAATAAAGGCAAGCGCCACCGATCTTCCAGTATTCATGCTGAACCTTACCCTTAAGGATGATAGTGAAAGCGCGGAGAGATTCCTCGAGTTGAGTGAGTTTGGCGAGACGGTTATAAAAAGACGCATCGAACAGCTGCCAGAAGTAGCAATGGCCGACCTTACCGGGCAGGTAAAAAGAGAGATTTTCATTATCCCGGAAGAGGAGAAGATGCGCAGCATGGGCATTACGGAGAATGACCTTCGCAGCGCCATAGAAAGGAACAATATTAATATAGGCAGCATTCTGGTTAAGGACGGAAAGTACCTCTATAACCTTGAATTCAGTTCTTACCTTCGCAACATTGAAGATATCAGGAACATACTGATTAAGGCAGGTACCAGGCTTATCAGGATCAGTGACGTTGCCACAACCGGCATCAGGCAGACCCGACCCACCGGTTATTACTACAACGGCGGCAAAAGGGCCGTCACTCTGGCAATTATCAAAAACAGCACCTCTAAAATGGCCGACCTTGAGAAGCAGACAGAGAACCTTCTGGAGCTTATGCGCAAGGACTACCCGGCAATTGAATTTGAGATATCGCAGGACCAGACCACAATACTCGACTTCTCATTGTCGAATCTGAAGCAGAACCTTATTGCAGGCGGAACCCTGGCCTTCCTGCTTATGTTTCTCTTTCTCAGGGACGCCAAATCGCCTCTCCTTGTGGGGCTGAGCATCCCTGCCTCCCTGATAATCAGCCTGTTATTCTTTCACCTGACCGGCATCTCAATAAATATCATCTCGCTCTCGGGCCTTATCCTGGGGGTTGGTATGATGATTGACAACTCAATTATTGTAACCGACAATATATGTCAGTATATCGACCGTGGAGAATCGCTTTCCGGGGCATGTATCAGGGGGACCAATGAGGTTATCAGACCGCTTATCTCCTCGGTGCTTACAACCTGTGCCGTTTTCATCCCACTAATATTCCTGAGTGGTATAGCCGGTGCCCTCTTCTACGATCAGGCAATTGCAATTACCATAGGCCTCTTTGCATCGCTGGTTGTTGCCATTACCCTGCTGCCTGCAATGTACAGACTGCTTTACCTCAGGCAGCGCGAAGGTTTGATAACCAGGCTGATCAGGAAGATAAGTTTCAGGCACATTGAGGAGAGGTATGAGAATGGGATGAAATTTTTCTTCAGGATCAGATGGGGTATGCTTGCCGGATTCCTGCTGATTCTGGCCTCTGTAGCACTGCTGTTCTTTTCACTTGACAAGGAGAAGTTTCCGAAGGTAAGACACGATGAGATTATTCTTTCGATCGACTGGAATGAGAACATCGACATCGATGAGAACCGCGACAGGGTGTCGGCCATTCTCAGTGGCAGCAGCGAACATATCATGCAGGTAAATGCCTTTATTGGCGAACAGCAATTTCTTTTCAACAGGGGTTATGAGCAGAGCTACACCGAGGCGAGGGTTTACGTGAGAACAACCGGCTTCGATATAACTTCAGAGGTTGAGAGGAGGCTGATTTCTGACCTGCAGAAGAGATTCCCGGCAGCTGTCGGTTCGGTATCGGCACAGGAAAACATTTTCGAGAAGCTCTTCTCGGCCTCGGAAGCACCGCTGGTGGCAGAGATAAGCATGCTGAGGGAAAAGAGGGTTCCCGACGTGGAACGAATGCCAGGCCTGATAAACAAGCTCTCCGCTGCCTACCCCGATGCCGGAATAACCTGGCCTGCCCTGGAGGATAAGATAATAATCAGGGCAGACCCTGAAAGACTGCTATTGTATGATGTACCCGTGAATGCTCTTTATGCGCGACTGCGAACTGCCTTTAATGAAAACATGATTGGAGAACTGAGGTCGTCGCACGAAATACTGCCAATAAAGCTGGGGGAAGATGAAAAAATGATAAACGAAATTATATCGGGCAGTATGGTCAGGAACACAAAGGGTATTGAGATACCACTGTCACAGCTTGTGAATCCCGAGCGGGTGCACACCTACAAGACCATAAAGGGAGGCAGGTATTCTGAATTTGTGCCGGTTGAGATGAATATTGCAACAGGCTCACCTGGCAGGTTAACAGCAGATATCAGGCGACTGCTGGAAAACGAATCCGATCTCGACATAAAGTTTTCAGGCTCATTGATAGCAGGGCAGCAAACATTCAGAGAGCTGAGCATTGTACTTGTGATAGCCCTGCTCCTGCTTTTCTTCATACTCGCAGCTCAGTTCGAATCGCTTTCGCTGCCGCTGATTGTTCTGCTTGAGATACCGATCGACATTGCCGGTGCCCTTCTCATGCTAAAGCTGTTTGGTGCAACCATCAACCTTATGTCGATGATTGGTATAATTGTTATGTCGGGTATTATAATTAACGATTCCATTCTGAAGATAGATACCATTAACAGGCTGCGTGCAGAGGGTATGGGCCTGATGCAGGCAATATATACCGGGGGCAGCCGTCGTCTCAAGCCAATAATAATGACAAGTATGACCACCATTCTTGCCACACTCTTCTTCCTTTTCGGAAACGACATCGGCTCGGAGCTTCAGAAACCTCTTGCTCTTG
>VGGM01000350.1 GCA_016868515.1 Bacteroidota bacterium
ATTACAGTTTTGCTGCGTCCGGCCTCTGAAATAAGGTTCCTGATGCCTACCACCTGGTTGGGGTCGAGCCCTGTGGTGGCCTCGTCGAGAATAAGAACATCGGGGTCGTTTATCAGCGCCTGTGCCAGTCCCACCCTCTGGCGGTAACCCTTCGACAGTTCGCCTATACGCTTCCGGCTCTCGGGTGCAAGTCCGGTAATCTCAATAACCCTCTCAACCGAAGACTTCACGGCAGCCCCCTTCATATATAGCGAGGCCACGAATCCCAGGTACTCGCGCACATACATCTCGGGGTAAAGAGGGTTGTTCTCGGGAAGATAGCCAATGCGTCTCTTCAATTCAATATTGTCGGGGCCCACCTCAATGCCGTTCACCAGCACCGTTCCGGAGGTAGCCGGAATATAACCGGTGATGATCTTCATCATGGTCGATTTTCCGGCGCCGTTGGGCCCCAGGAAACCGGTAATGCAACCAGCCGGTATCTCAAACGAAACACCGTCGAGAGCCTTCTGCATTCCGTAGTTACGTGTTACGTTGCGTACTGTAACTGACATGCCGGGAGGTTAGCCGTACATGAACTGTCCCACACCCGCAAAGGTCGACCGCGGGTTAATGCAGCACACCGGTATCTTCGAGCTGTTGGCTATGATATACTGCTCCGATGCCCCCATAACATAATCGGTAATCATAATATTCTTGGTAGTCATCAGTACAATCATGTCGGCATTTATCTTATGTGCAAAGTCGATGGTCTGCTGTGCCAGGTTGCCCTTGGGCATATCATGTATTTCGTACTCTATGTTGTTCTGTGCGAAGTACTTAACGGCGAAGTTGACGTTAATGTTTATCTTCTTCAGGAGGTTCTTGTCGGCTGTGGCGGTTTTCAGCAGGTGCACTTTCGAATCGAAGTACTTACCCATAAATATTGCCATTGCCATCTTCTCCTTGTTCTCCCTCTGGAAGTCGACAGTGAAAACGATGTTGCTGAATTTTCCGTCATCTTTCGGCGGGTCCTGAACCACGATAAACGGTGGCTTCGACCGCACGATCACCTTCAGTGCCCAGCTTCCTGTAAGCTTCTGCATACCACGGATGCCATGTGTTCCCATAACAACGAGGTTAGCCTCATTGTCATTTCCATAGTCGGCAATTTCGGTGAAAATGCTTCCCTTGGTAACATGGTGCCTTACGTTAAGGTTATATTTTAACGAAGCGTCTTCGGCTTTTGAGCGCAGTTTGTCGCGCCTGGCCTGTTCAACCCCCGGCATCAGCCCCTTCTCAAGAATGTGCAGCAGAACGATATCGTTATTCACCTGCCTGGCAATCCTGGCCGCATGCATCAGCGCAAAGCCCGCCACCTCGGTGAAATCCCACGGCACAACAATGAGTCTGTTTGTTACTTCCATAGTGCTAGCAATTATTCTTTTTCCAATCGTAAAGGTATCAGTTTTTTGCCAAAATCAAACACACCTGTCCATAAACGCCATTTTCGGCGCTGCATTGTCAATGGCAGCAAACAAATTCTTATTTTTGTGCGGAATTTAATTGTTTCTGGCGGAACCGGGGCTTCCCGTACCGCCGGAAGCGCAGGAACGCATATGAAAAGGTACAAGGTAAAGGAGCTTTTGGCTGAAGGAACACCGGGCAGCGACGTGCTGGTGAAAGGGTGGGTGCGCACAAGACGCGGCAACAAAAACGTCATATTCATAGCCCTCAACGACGGCTCAACAATCAATAATATTCAGATAGTGGCCGACCCGGCCGCCTTCGATGAATCTCTTGTCAGGAACATCACCACCGGTGCATGCATATGGGCCTCGGGAAAACTGGTTGAATCGAAGGGACAGGGACAAAATGTTGAGATACAGGCCACGGAATTAGGTGTTTACGGCCCTGCCGATGCCGAAACTTATCCCCTCCAGAAAAAGGGGCACTCAATGGAGTTCCTCCGTGAAATTGCACACCTCCGCCCCCGTACCAACACCTTCGGGGCGGTGCTGCGCATGCGCCACGCAATGGCCTATGCCATCCATAAATACTACAACGACAGGGGATTCTACTACCTGCACACACCCATCATCACCGGAAGCGACTGCGAAGGGGCCGGCGAAATGTTCCATGTTACAACCTTCGACCTGAAAAACGTTCCCCGCAATCCCGACGGTTCAGTCAACTACCGCGAAGACTTCTTCGGCAAGGAGACCAACCTCACCGTTTCGGGCCAGCTCGAGGGTGAGCTAGGTGCACTGGCCCTGGGCGAGATATATACCTTCGGACCCACATTCAGAGCCGAAAACTCAAACACCCCCCGCCACCTGGCCGAGTTCTGGATGATTGAACCCGAAATGGCATTCTACGACATAAAGGACAATATGGACCTGGCCGAGGACTTCCTGAAGTACCTCATTAAATACGCACTTGAAAACTGCAGTGACGACCTCGCTTTCCTCAACGACATGGTCGACAAGGGACTTACTGACAGGCTTAAGTTTGTACTGGAGAACGACTTTGAGAGGATCACATACACCCAGGCCATCGAAATACTTACCGCCGCGGGCCGCCAGTGGGAGTTTCCCGTGGCCTGGGGCCGTGACCTGCAGGCCGAACACGAGCGCTACCTTGTGGAACAGCACTTTAAAAGGCCCGTCATAATTACCAACTACCCGAAAACCATAAAGGCCTTCTACATGAAGCAGAACGACGATGGCATAACGGTGAGAGCCATGGATGTGCTGTTTCCCGGCATTGGCGAAATAATAGGAGGGTC
>VGGM01000351.1 GCA_016868515.1 Bacteroidota bacterium
GTAATCCCGGCCTTACACCCGAGAGAGCCCGTAATGCAGAACTGGCTGCCACTTTTGTCAGCGATATATCATCATCAGTCAAATTTACAATTGACGGTCTGTTGTTCATGAATAATATAAGGGATATGATAGCATGGATGCCTGGTGAGGGCAGCCTGTGGTCGCCTGTCAACATCGGACATGTGAAGACCCCTGGTGCTGAAACCAGCCTGAAACTGGTGAAAAAAACCTCAGGGGGCAACCTGCATTTCCGAACCACTTATTCCTTTTCCAGATCAGTAGATATGAAAACCGGAAATATCCTTGTCTATACGCCGCTTCACTCCGGCCTCGCTGAGTTAAGGGCACAGAGGAAGCGGGTCGGCGCAGGAACATCTTTCAGGTATACCGGAATCAGGTATGTCTCAGCAGATAATTCATCTTATATGCCGGCATACATGGTTACCGATGTGTGGGCAGGTATCTGTGCGGAAGATGCCGGATTGCCTTTCGAAATTTCTCTAAAACTGGAAAACGCCTTTAATGTCACTTACCAGACCATGGCATACCACCCGATGCCTCCGGCATCGCTGCTGCTGAATGTTAAAATCAATACCTCGGGGAGGGCAGGGAGATGAGAATAGTTTCATGCTTCCTTATATTGATCCTGTCAATAATGTCATGCGAACGTAATGACCCGGGGCCGGTCTTCCCGGCGTCGTCAGGGAGCATCTTCAATGGTAATGGGATGTTTATTATGAATGAAGGCAATTACACCCGGGGAAACGGTTCGGTCTCTTTCTTCTCATCCGATTCAGGCAGAATTTATAATAATATCTTTTCATCTGTCAACTTCAGATCTCCCGGAGATATCCCCTTTTCATTCCTGATTACCGGCGACACCGGGTTCATCGTGGTGAATAATTCGGGAAAAATTGAAATGGTTGAGATTAGTTCAATGAAATCACTTAAGACAACAACCTCACTCATCTCACCCCGGTATATTCTTGAGGTCGGTCATGAAACAGGCTATATATCAAATCTTTACTCTTCAAGGATAAGTATTATTGATATCCGTACCGGTAACCTGAAAGGGAGTATCGAAATTGGTATGAGCTCTGAAATGATGTTAATGACCCGGGGGAAAGTCTACGCGGCATCATGGTCGGGCGGCAATAAAATAGTCGTAATTGATCCGGACAATCACTCGGTGATTAAAACAATTCAAGTAACAAAGGAACCTGAAAGTATGGTGGTCGACAAACTTCTTCGCCTGTGGGTGTTATGCTCAGGTGGTTACCTTGGCGATGACAATCCGGCACTCATATGCATCGATACACATACCGATGAGATCGTTTCGCATCACCTTCTGCCTCAGGGAAGTTACCCTACCTCTTTAAGGATCAACAGTCAATCCGACACCCTGTTTTTTATCAATAACGGTATTTACCGTATGGAAATAGATGCCGCCGTTGTGCCGTTATCACCGGTTGTGGAATCGAAAGGGAGGAATTTCTACAGGCTGGAACCTTCACCCGTTAAAGGTGATATCTTTGTTACCGATGCAGTTGATTATCAAGGCAAAGGATTTCTACTTCTCTATGACTCCGGGGGTAATCTGAAAGGAGAGTGGGAGGCAGGAATTATTCCCGGAAATATTACCACGAAATATAAATAAGTGTCGGTGAGTGAGAAAGAACCTTAAATATCCTAAGAAAGTCGGTGTTTGTAAAAACCAGCCGATGAAACAGCGTATCTCTAATGCCATAATAGTGGCGATATCAGCTTTGCTACCCTGTGTATCATGCCTTGATGAGGGCAGGAGCGGTCGGGAAACGGTTGATCAGGCTGGTTCAGACAACAGTTACGCTGCCAGTTTCCGTCTAACTCCGCATAGTAATTATACCCGGCTCGATATTTTAAATCCCTGGCAGGGAGCAAAAAACATAACCCATACATGGTACCTTGTTGAAGAGAGTATGGGTGATGATGTGAACCTGCCCGAAAGCGCAGCAGTACTCAGAGTTCCCCTGAAGAAACTGGTTTGCATGTCGGCAACACACGTGGCAATGATAGAAGCTCTGGGCATGAAATCAGCTATTGCCGCAATTTCAGGAACGGAACTGGTATACAACCATAATATAAAAGAATCGGTTGCCTCCGGTGAGATTCGGGAAACCGGCTATGATGAAAACATAAACCGCGAACTGCTCGTCCATCTGAAACCCGATTTGATTATGACATACGGAGTTGGCGGAGAGTCGGTTACATATTATGGAAAGATTGAGGAAATGGGGCTACAGGTAATGTTCAATGCCGATTATCTCGAGCCCGATCCCCTCGGAAAGGCGGAGTGGATCAAAGTGTTCGGCGCACTCTTCTCCCGTAGTGAACTGGCCGACTCGCTGTTCGAGGCGGCGGAACTCGAGTATATCTCAATCAGGGACGAAGTTGCCGCTCTCAGAAACGAACCACCCGGTGTGATGCTCGGCTTTCCCTGGAAGGACACCTGGTACATCTCTCCGGGCAACTCCTATATCAGCAAACTCATAGCCGATGCCGGTGGTCACTATCTGTGGAGTGATACAAAATCAGATTACTCACTGCCAACAAGCCTCGAAAATGTCTTCGTTATTGCTGCCGGGGCCGATGTATGGCTTAACCCGGGTACGGCCCGCTCAATCGGAGAGATTAGTTCGGCCGAGTCAAGGCTCATGGCACTTGGTGTGCTCAAAAACGGTGAAGTTTACAATAACAACAAAAGAAGCCTGCCCTCAGGCGCAAA
>VGGM01000352.1 GCA_016868515.1 Bacteroidota bacterium
ATGGTATAACTCAGAATGGTAGCAGTTGTTTTACTGCTTCATCCTGATGCCTTTCAGAACAAACTGTATACAATACCGGCGTTTATTGTCCCTGACAGGAATGAGGTGAAAATCCTCGAGCCGTCAGGGTCAAGGTTGGTAAATGTATCAATTCCAGATCTGTTGTATTCCGCATTCAGACTGAATGTCCCGGTCAGCCTTGGTGAGAAGTAATACACCGCCTGAATTCCGGGATAAATAAAAACTGCCTTGGTTTTCCTGCGGGTTATAAATTCCGGGTCGGCCGGCTCATCAGGCTCATATCTCGAACCTGAACCATTAACCGATCCGTATATGGAGCCTTCTATCGACGTTCGCGAATCGGGAAACCATGTAAGCGAAATATTAACAGTAGATAGGGTGGTTTGAGTTCCTTTAAGTCCCATATTCATGGTAGCGTCATCTTCCCCAAACGGCTGTAAAATATAAAAGCTGGTCTCCGCGAAAGCGGAAAGCTGCCAGTATAGGTCTATCGGTTTGTGGTAAGCAAGCTGAGCAGTTACACCATATGTATACCTGTTGTAATGGGTCTCATACGTTATCCCCGGTGCCGGGTAGGCCGGTAAAATAATCAGACTTCTTAACTGCCGCGATGTTTCAAGACGGTTTATCAGGCCTGCGCTCAGGTTATACCCCGACAACCGTTCAGGTCCCGAAGAATAGTCCCAGTTGTCATTTATCAGTGCAGCGTACTCCATGTCCGTTTCAGCCACAATCCCTTTATCCTTCAGGAAAGCATCGATCACCATCAGCTCTTCAATCTTTCTCAACCGTGAATCCAGTATCCGCTTACGCTTTATTGATGAAATCTCCCTGGCCATCTCTATTACCACCTCATCTGAAGGGAGAGCCTCTATCTTTCCGGCCTTGTGGAGGTCTTCGAGTATGTAGATCGCCAGCCTTGCATCCTGCACCGGCTCAACGCGGCCAATGCCAGCCGATACCGGTATGCTTATTGACAGGCCCCTTTCGTTTACAGATTCACTTTGCTCAGTCGTGCCATTCTCCTATTCCAGCCTGTCCGATGAGAGTAAACTGATGTTCATGAAGGGATCTGTCCCAAGAAAGAACTTTTCACCGATGAAGTATTTCTGCGAAAGCCCCAGTCTTAAATCTACAGGGAAGGAGCCCGAACGGTTTAGATAATCGGTGATTGCAGATACTTTAGAAACCTGCGGACTTGCCGACATATATCCTGTAATGGTTCTCTGAACGGAATTACTGTTTCTGAACAGGCTGTAGCTGGCATTAAGGGTGCCCCACAGTGAATTTGAGGCGCCAATCAAACGTTCCCCTGGTGCAGAGCCGGGGAGATTCTGATGAAAGGTAACTGCCCTGAATGAAGGATACAAATCGAGCCGGTGGGTTTATATGTCGGGCAGTTTGTATGACGACAAATCAAAATCTGAATACTGGGCTGCTGTATGTACCAGACATACAGCATAAAGCAGGAATGTGGAAGGAACTCTTTTCATCTGTTTCAGGATCATTGTTTAACATTGCTTTAATTCAAGGGCAATTTATAAAGAAATACCCAATACCAACTCTTAACGGAGTCTCTATTCATGTTAACCCGCAACCCGCAACCCGAACCCTCCTTCGACAAGGCTCAGGAGGGCGAAGCCCGCAACTCCTTTGCGCCCTATTTCCTACGCCATTACGTATTCTAAGACAAACGCAAGCTATACATTTTCCTCACCTGCTCGTAGACATTTCTTGCCGTGAAGCCGAATTTCTCATCAAGTGTTTCATATTTAGCCGAATAGCCAAAGCTGGTTACTCCCCACACCTTGCCCTTGTCTCCGGCCAGCCCCTGCAGGGTTACGGGTAGCCCTGCTGTCAGTCCGAACACCGGAACTCCCGGTATGATAACCGAATTGCGGTATTCCTCCGACTGATTCCGGAAGAGTCCTTCCGAGGGCACCGACACAATTCTGACCTTAATGCCGTCATTTTCTAGAAGTACACCTCCCTCAAACAGGGTTGCAACCTCCGAACCGCTGGCTATCATAATCACATCGGGCTTACCTGCGCAATCCTTTACGATGTATGCACCCTTCGATGCGTTAAGGGAATCTTTGTACCTGCTTTCCGATACAGCAGGCAACGAGACGATATTCTGGCGCGAAAGAATAAGTGCGGTGGGTGAGTGGGAATTCTGCATTGCCATTTTCCATGCTACCGTGGTCTCATCGGCGTCGGCCGGCCTGAGTACAAGCATACTGTTTTTTCCCGAGTGGTTTTTCAGGTGTTCCATAAGCCTTATCTGTGCTTCCTGCTCGACAGGCTGATGGGTTGGACCATCTTCGCCAACACGGAATGCATCGTGAGTCCATATATAAATTACATGAAGCTCCATCAGGGCGGCAAGCCTGGCTGCGGGTTTCATATAATCTGAAAAGACAAAGAAGGTCCCCCCGGCAGGAATTACTCCGCCATGCAGAGCCATTCCATTCATTATTGCCGCCATGGTAAGCTCCGATACCCCTGCATGCAGGAATGCCCCTGAGAAATCACCCCTGGTGAAGGGTTTGGTCATTTTCAGGAACCCATCGGTTTTATCACTGTTGGCAAGGTCGGCCGATGCAACAATCATGTTCTCAACCTTTGTTGCGAGAAATGACATTACTGTGGCCGATGCTGTCCGTGTTGCAATACCCGGCTTCTGGGCTACAGATGCAAAGTCAACTGCGGGAAGCTTGCCTGAATAGAAGA
>VGGM01000353.1 GCA_016868515.1 Bacteroidota bacterium
GGCAGACATAGCTGCACGATCCGCACTCCATGCAATCGGTAACTCTTTCCTTTTCTGCTTTGTCGTACATCGATTTTTCACCAAGAACCATCAGAAGATACGGTTCCAGACCCATTGCACATGCTGAGATGCACTTCGAGCACCTGATACAGGGGCCAGCTTTTGGACGGGTGGATTCACTTTTTGGGAAAACAATAATACCTGATGTTCCCTTCACAACAGGAACATCGGGTGAGTTCAAAGCCTTTCCCATCATCGGGCCGCCGTTAACAATCTTGCCGGTATCATCAGGCATACCTCCGGCTGCCTCAATAAGGTGGGTGACCGGCGTTCCTATCCTGACCCTGTAGTTTCCGGGTTTAGTCAAAGACTTTCCCGTAATGGTTACAATCCGTTCCACAAGGGGTTTGTTCTTCTGAACAGCTTCATAAACAGCGAAAGCTGTTCCAACATTGTGAACCACCGTACCCACGTCAACAGGCAGGCCTCCTGAAGGGACCTCCCTGTTGATCAGAGCTTTAATAAGCTGTTTCTCTCCGCCCTGCGGATACTTGACCTTGAGAGGGTTTACACTTATTCCTTTATATTGTTTCGATTTCTCAGTCAGCAGGTTGATAGCGTCGGGTTTGTTGCTTTCGATACCAATCACTGCCATTCCGACACCAAGTGCTTTCATTAGAAGAGATATGCCAACCATTATCTCGTCACTTTTTTCAACCATAAGGAGATGATCGGAGGTGAGGTATGGTTCGCATTCAACCCCGTTGATAATTAAGACATCACATTTTTTCCCGGGTGGCAGCGAGAGTTTCACATGTGTGGGAAAGGTAGCACCTCCAAGGCCAACTATACCTGCCCCGAGGCACTTTCTAACAATAACCTCTCCTGAATCCGTTATATCCCTTTTTAGTATTCCTGATTTGTCAACGCCTTCAATCCATTCGTCACCTGCCACATCAATCACAATCGAGGTTTGCTTGTATCCTGAAGAATCGAGAATCTGGTCAATCTTGTTGATTTTTCCCGATACTGACGAGTGTATGTTGGCCGAGACGTATCCTTTTGATGAGGCAATCAGCTGGCCGGCTTTCACTGGCATTCCCTTTTCAACAACAGGGGTTGCCGGGGCACCGATATGCTGCGATATCGGTATTATTACCTGTGCCGGTAATGGCAGATCAATTATCGGAACACCTGCACTCAACTTATTCTCGGACGGGTGAATACCCCCTGTTGGAAATGTCTTTAGCACCTTCTGTAAGTTTAAAGGTTAATGTAACTATTCTTTCTTCTCATTGCCTGATACGGCTGTGTCGGTCTTTTCCTTTCTGGGAGGGAAGTTTATTTCATGAATCGCATTTGTCGGACAAACCTCAACACACTTCCTGCATAGGACACACTTCACCGAGTTGATAAAGGCAAGGTTGTTTGCCATTGTTATTGCATCATATTCACATACCTGGAAGCACTTACTGCACCCTATGCAGGCAACATTGCAGGCCTTACGGGCAGGGCCTCCCTTGTCGCAGTTTACGCAGGAAACGAATATTTTTCTGTCTTTTTTTGCTTTTTTCCTCAATTCAATTATCACCTTCGGACAAGCTTTAACACAGGCACCGCAGGCTACACACTTGTCGTCAATGATTACGGGCAATTCAGTTACAGGATCCATGTACATTGCACCGAACAGGCAGGCATTAACACAGTCGCCGTAACCAAGGCAACCGTAGCTGCATCCGGTTTCGCCACCATAAAGTGAATGTGCAATAATGCAGGTTTTGGCACCGTCGTAGATGCTTGTTTTAGGCCTGTAAACGGGAGTGCCGTTGCATCTGACAACTGCAACCAGCGGATCAGCAGCTACAGCGGTCTTTCCAAGCAGTTTAGCCACATCGCCCATCAGTGAAGCACCGCCTACCGGGCAGTTGAGTCCCTCAAACGAATCGGCCCTGACTAGAGCCTCGGCAAAGTTCCGGCAGCCTGCAAACCCGCATCCACCACAGTTGGCACCTGGCAGAATCTCCTGCACTTCATCTATTCTTGGATCTTCATACACCTTGAATTTACGGGCGACTACATATAATATCACCGCAGAAAGTGCACCAAGTGAACTGAGCGAAACGACTGTATAAATAATTACAGAATTCATATTTATTAAGCCGGTTTTAAGGTAAATTCTATTTTTCTTGCAATCTTATCACGCATCAGGTAAATAGCCAGGTAGTAAAGCGCAACTGCAGTAACTGATCCTGTACCTGAGATCAACTCACTGAATCCGGCTGAGAGCATGCAGATGAGCACCACAACAAGTATCACGAGTGGAAGTACATACCCCATTGCCAGAGCCAGGAAACCATTTGAAAGAGAGGTTACAACCTTCACCTGCTGGCCTTGCTGGAAAGTTTGGTCGGTTCGCAGTTCGAAGAATTTATCGGGACTTTCGGAGGCTGAGCAGAGTCCTGCGGCACTACACGATGCACATGAGGAGTGAGGGGTTATTTTTACCCTGATCTTTCCTCCTGTGGTATCGCAGACGACTCCGGTGTGTTCGATCTCGGTTTGGGGATTCATCGAATGGTTAGGTTTTACAGAACGCAAAATTACAATTATGCCCCTAATGAATATCGGACCTTTATCAGTTTTTACCCCTGCTGTTGTTATTTATTATGAATTTAAATAAGATTGTAACGAACAGATAATCAACTTATTTTACCCCAAATTATTTGATCTGATTTCATTTCTTCAAGC
>VGGM01000354.1 GCA_016868515.1 Bacteroidota bacterium
TGACGATCAGAAGGGAGTTGAGAAACCCTACCTTATCTTTATGAATAACATTCTCAAACACCGGGGATACAGGTTTTTCCAGTCTTCATACGATCAGGACGAAATGGGCACAGTTCTTTCGGTAAACCGCGACCTTGCCGGAATGCTGGTGACATACACCGGTTATGCAATCATGATAATCTTCATTATCATGTCGCTTGTGAACCGCTCATCGCATTTCAGGAAGGTGACCGGGTCATACTGGACGTCGGCTCTGAGGAAAACGGCAACAATTATTGTGCTTCTGTCCCTTACATCAATGGCTGCAGAGGTGAGTGCACAAAGACTGGTCGTTGACAAAAAGAGTGCAGATGAATTCGGAAAGATTCTTGTCCAGGATCAGAAGGGGAGAACCAAGCCCCTCTACACCCTCAGCAGTGATATACTCAGAAAAGTATCACGCGAAAACAACTTCTCGGGTTATACCCCCATGCAGGTCTTCCTCGGACTCTATCTCGATTTCGGCAACTGGCAGAATGTCCCTCTTATTAAGGTTTCTGACAAGAACCTCCAGAGAACCATTGGAATAAGGTCGGAATATGCAGCTTTCAGTGATATTGTTGACCTGTCGGCAGAGGGCAGCTACAAGCTTAGCGGAATGGTTGATAACGCCTATTCAAAATCGCCGGCTGAGAGGACCAGGACTGATAAGGAGATAATAAAACTTGATGAGAGGGTTAATATCTGCTACATGATATACCTCGGCGATTTTATGAAGGTTTTCCCCCTGAAAGATGGAACCACCCACTGGGGAGATCCCAGCGAGGCTCTGGCAGGGTCGGTTTCGGCCGAGGACTCCCTGTTTTTGCAGAATATAGTACCAATGTATTCCGAAGCAGTAAGAACAGGAAACATTTCAAATGCAAGAGAGATTGGCAATGCAATATCTGCATATCAGCAGAGGTTCTCAAACTATGATCTGCCCAGTGATGGTAAGGTTAAGGCAGAAATACTATACTACAGGCTTAAGATATTTGAGCGTTTGTTCCCCGCCTACTTAACCCTCGGACTGGTAATGGTTATTGTACTGCTGGTAATGGTAGTTACCGGACGATACCAACGCAACCTGTTGCTTAAATCGCTTACCTGGGTGCTTGCAGCCGGGCTGGCTCTTCATACATTTGGACTTGGGCTGAGGTGGTATATTTCAGGTCATTCACCAATGAGTAACGGATTTGAGTCAATGATTTTTCTATCCTGGGTTACAGTACTGGCAGGCTTCTTCTTTATGAAGAGATCATGGTTTGCACTGGCTGCCACAGGTGTCCTTGCCGGGCTTACCCTTATGGTGGCACACCTCAGCTTTATGGACCCCGAAATTACGGCACTGGTCCCTGTACTGCAATCATACTGGCTTACCCTGCATGTTTCGGTAATAGTAGGCAGTTACGGATTCCTTGGATTGGGGGCCCTTCTCGGTCTGATTATTATGGTCCTGATGACATTGTCGAACCAGAGGAATATCGAAAGAACAGGCAAAACTATTGATGAACTGACCGCAATTAATTACCAGGCTCTTACACTTGGGCTCTATTTTCTTACTATCGGAACCTTCCTTGGGGCCATCTGGGCCAATGAATCGTGGGGCCGTTACTGGGGGTGGGATCCGAAGGAGACATGGTCACTCATTACAATAATAGTCTACAGTTTTATAATCCACTCGAGGCTGATACCGGGCATGAAGGATATATATACATTCAATGTTATGTCTCTCTTTGGATTTGCATCGGTGCTGATGACATATTTCGGTGTAAACTACTACCTCTCAGGACTGCATTCTTACGCTGGCGGCGACCCCGTTCCCGTTCCTTCATCTGTATATATAGCAGCAGCTACTTTACTGATAATAGCGGTTGCGGCATACAGAAAATACCTGAAAATGGAGAAGCTCCGATAATAGAAAAATCCGCCCCCTGAGTGTCAGGGGGCGGATCTGTTTTCGGGTGGAAGACCGGACTCGAACCGGCGACCTTCGGAACCACAATCCGACATTCTAACCAGCTGAACTACATCCACCGTTTATCGGAGTGCAAAGAAAAAGCAAAAAAATTACTTCTCAAAATTTAGGTTCGTTTTTCGAAACCAGGTCTGATTTGCTATCTTTGGCCGATTATCGTTAAGTCTGACACTTTGCCGGTACAATTTTTTGGTTCCCCGGTTGTTATCAGTAAGGAATTATACCATTGAGTTTGCCACGAATTAAGTTCATAGACAATATTTCAGGCCTTCAGATCTTCCAGCTTATACGGTTCGGGGTTTTTCTGGTTATCAGTATTGTTTTCACTAAGAGCCATCTTACCAGGGTTGAGATTGGCGCATGGGAGATGTTTCTGTTTGTGGCCAGCCTGCTTAGTTTCTTCTGGGTAACTGGCGTAATTCAGTCACTCCTGCCGCTCTACCACCGAAACCTGACCTACCGGAAGGTAGGCGACAACGGCACGGCGAAATCACCGGAGTTATTCAACGCTTTCATAATATTGTCGGGGCTGAGCGTTCTGATGTTCGTTTTCGGGCACACCCTGAAGGGGAGTATCGATATTTATGGCTACAGGGGTAATGTCCCATATATAAACCTCCTTCTTCTATACATACTTCTCAGTAATCCGGTCTGCCTCATTGAGTATATATATCTTCTCAATAACCGGTCATACAAGATATTGCAATATGGAGTATATACCTTCGGGGCGCAGCTGGTACT
>VGGM01000355.1 GCA_016868515.1 Bacteroidota bacterium
CTTGATAACTGGTACGAGGTTACTGAAGTGCTGAGAGAATACAGGTGCCTGGCTGTCTTCTGCGGCCATGGTCACAGGCTGGGACTCCACAATTTTGACGGCATTCCCGGAATCATGGGGCGCGCCCTGATACAGGGAAATCCGCCGGTAGCCGGGTATAATATTGTAAATATCAGCAGTGATTCTCTGTATGTTTATGAGAAACAATTGGGAAAGGAGCAAAGGAGCAAGGCTATAGCTTTAAGCCTGACCGATCGATCGGCCTCAGATAGCCTTCCGGTTTCTCCGCTGCCCGATTTTAGTCTCAACAATGAATGGCCACAGGTAAGTGTTACCTATGAATGGACAAACGAATCATCGATTCTGTCAGGAGTTAGTCTTGCAGGCGATTCCATGTTTATATTTGCCGGTTCGGACGGGATAGTAAGGGCGGTAAATCACCTCACTAACACTGTGGTATGGGAGCGTAGGTTTCCTGGTCCGGTATTCTCAACCCCGGTAATCACGGGAAACATGATTGTATTTGGTGCTGTCGACGGGAAAGTGTATGGACTTGACACCGGAACCGGATCAATTGCATGGAGTGTTGATGCAGGCGCCCCGGTAATTTCATCACCTGAGTCACGAGATGGAAAAATATATATCGGAGGCGGTAAAAAATCCTTTCTCTGTATCGATTCCGAAACGGGCGGTTTATTATGGTCATTTGACGCGATTAACGGGCTTATCCAGGGGAAACCTGCCCTGCATGGTGACAATGTGGTTTTTGGAGCATGGGATACTCACCTTTACAATCTCAATGCACATACCGGCGAACTGAGGTGGAAATGGAACAACGGACGGGCCAATACACTCTTCTCACCGGGAAATATTGTCCCTGCAATCAGTTCTGGCAAAGTCTTTATTGTTGCCCCTGACAGGTTTATGACGGCAATTGACCTCAATACCGGCAGGGAGGTCTGGCGTACCTCAAAGCATCAGGTCAGGGAATCAATGGGTTTATCACCCGATGGTTCCGAAATCTATGCCAAGCTAATGAATGATTCGGTTGTAAGCATACAAGCAACAGGTGAAGTCTTTACAACACTGTGGAGTGCAGATGCTGGTATTGGTTACGATCACAATCCATGTCCGCTGCTGGTTACCAATAGCCATGTTATTGCAGCAACAAAGAACGGGCTGGTAACCGCGATCAACAGGCATACCAGAAAAGTGGACTGGATGCATAAGGTTGGAAACTCATCTGTAAATAACCTTGTTACTGATGCTAACAACAATATCTGGCTGTCCCTTCCCGAAGGCAAAATAATCAGATTATCATACTCTCTCAACCTTAAACCCGTAACCCGAACCGAGCCCGGCGACAGCCGGACGAGCTCACGACCGAAGGGAGTAAACCCGTAACCATTTTTCCCTATATTTGTGGAATCCGAATCTTAAATAAAACCATATATGAGCAAAGTTCTACTTATCGGAGCCGGAGGAGTCGGAACGGTAGTTGCCCACAAAATGGCAGCTCTTCCGGAAGTTTTCTCCGAAATTCTTATAGCCAGCCGCACGAAGGCAAAGTGTGACGCCATTGCCGAACGTATTGGAAGCAAAAGAGTAAAAACAGCCAGGGTCGATGCCGATAACGTACCCGAACTGGTTAAACTTATCAGATCATTCGGTCCGGATATTGTTGTCAATGTTGCACTCCCGTACCAGGACCTGCATATCATGGATGCCTGCCTGGAGACAGGTGTTGCCTATCTGGATACTGCCAATTATGAACCACCGGAGGAGGCAAAGTTTGAATACAGCTGGCAATGGGCATATCAGGAGAGATACCGTAAGGCAGGCCTTACAGCCATACTCGGTTGCGGATTCGATCCGGGTGTTACAAGCGTCTTCACCGCCTACGCAGCAAAGCACCATTTCGATGAGATACATTACCTTGATATAGTCGACTGTAACGCCGGCGATCACGGCAAACCCTTCGCCACAAATTTCAACCCGGAAATCAATATCCGGGAAGTTACCCAGAAGGGTAAATACTGGGAAAACGGCAAATGGGTCTATACCGAACCTCACGAAATACACAAGCCTCTAAACTATCCTGGAATCGGACCAAAGGAGTCATATGTCATTTACCATGAAGAACTTGAGTCGCTGGTGAAGAACTTCCCGACTTTGAAGAGAGCCCGATTCTGGATGACCTTCGGTCAGGAGTACCTGACCCACCTGAGGGTTATCCAGAACATTGGAATGGCAGGCATCGAACCGGTAATGTTTGAGGGCCGCGAGATTGTGCCAATACAGTTCCTGAAGGCGGTGCTGCCAAACCCCGGAGACCTGGGTGAAAATTACAAGGGGTGGACCTCGATAGGGTGCCGGATAAAAGGGATTAAGGATGGCCGCGGAAAAACCTACTACGTTTACAATAACTGCAGTCACGAGGAGGCTTACAGGGAGACAGGCACTCAGGCCGTCAGTTATACCACCGGTGTTCCTGCAGCAATAGGAACGATGATGTACCTGAAGGGATTGTGGAAGCAACCGGGTGTATTTAATGTCGAGGAATTCGACCCTGATCCCTTTATGGAACAGCTTAACCTGCAGGGACTTCCCTGGGTGGAACTGCATGATGTTGATCTGGAACTCTGAGGATATCTGAATGCCCGTCAACTACAACGCCATACCATCACCCTGCTATGTGATAGACGAGGAGAGGCTCAGACGCAACCTGAA
>VGGM01000356.1 GCA_016868515.1 Bacteroidota bacterium
CCCGTATGTTATTCACATTCCTTTCGGCGCTTATTGTCATGTTAATGGTATTCAGACCGTTAATCCGGAAAAAGCTGTTGGCCTTTTGCTCCTTCAGTCTTACCGTGGCTAAATCCCCGAGCCGTACAATCCTTCCGCCCGCCTTTTTTACCGGAATCTGCTCCCATACAACAGAATCGCAATTATGGCCCGTGAGAGTCATAAATGTCCTCCTGAATCCTCCGCCCGGACCGGTTTCGATACCTCCTCCAAGCTCGCGCTCGGCCATATAGTTGCTTATCGCCTGCATTATTTCGGAGGTGGTTATTCCTGTATTGAAGAGCACCTTATCGTCATACATCAGCTCCCACTCCAGCGGGGTGGCACCGTAAACATTTACCTGGTAGACACCCTCAAGCATTGCAATCCTGGGTTTGATGGTCTCTTCGGCCATCATCTGAATATATGAGGCACTGGCGTTGCCATTCACCTGGTAGGCGAGTATCTGTGTCCCTGCCTGGTTGTCGGGCATATTCACCGACAGGGTGGGGTAAGAGACCCTCTCCGGCAGTTTGTTGCGCAGTTCCCGAAGCATTGCAGCAATCTCGAATTTCTTCATCTGCAGGTCGACCGACTTGTCGAATTCAATACGGATATTTCCCCCGCCATCGGTGGTTGTCGACCTGATGTTCTTTACTCCCGAAACAGTGGCAAGCACTCCTTCAATAACCGAGGTTACCTCCTGCTCAACGACCTTTACAGGCGTGAGCGACCAGCTCCACTGAATCGACATTGACGGGAGGTACCGGGTGGGATTGAGCTGCACCGAAAGCAGCGGAATAAGGGTAATGCCGATAATAATCAGCACCACAAATATGATGTTGATGGTAAATGAGGAAAAGAACTGCTTGTGGTTCGTTTTACCTGGCATTTTCCTTCACTATTGTTTCGTGAGAGAGGTTTATATTGCCCTTTACAATTATCAGGTCTCCTGCCGACAACCCGTCAATTATCGAAAGGGAGGTGCTGTTTTCAAATTCCACCTCTACATACCTCCATATTGCAAGCGAATCCTGCTTTATGAAAATCACATCCCGGCCCTGCCTCATTACCAGTGCTTCCCTGGGCACTACCAGTCTGCCCGGTTCAGGCTTGCGTATGAGAATCCTTACATTCATCCCCTCAATCAATCTGCCGTCGTTCCTGAACGATGCCTTTACCTGTATCATCCCGTTCTCGCTCACGGCCGGGTTGATCTCCGAAATGGTTCCCGTAATCTGAATTGTATCGTTGGCGAAAGGTACAATACCCACCGGCATGCCCGGCGCCACAAATCTGTACTCCGACTCAATTACCGGGAATACCACATCCATAAGCTCATCGTTTACTATTGTGCAGAACTCCCTGAACGACGATGAGTGGTTGTGCAGCCTCGCTTCAAGGTTCGCAATACGCCCCGAAATCGGCGCCACAATGCGTGTGTTGTTCAGGTTGTACTCAGCCTCGGCAAGCGAAATCCTTGCCTCCGTCAGTCCTGAGCTTATCGCCTGCATCTTCTCTCTGTCGGAACCGGTTGCCGAACTGTCGCCTGTAAGGGCATTGCGCGATGTCCAGTAGATATTATGTTCTGCCTCAGCCTTATCAAACCTGTTCCTGGCCCTGGTCAGTGCCGTAACATATTGAAAATCCTCAATCCGGGCAATTGTATCGCCTGCCCGTACCCACTGGCCGTTGCGCACTCCCAGTTCGACGATAGTTCCGCTTGTCCTGAACGGTATTACAACCTTATTGCGGGCCGCAACCTTGCCGTTACTCACCAGCTCGTGGTAGAATATCCCCTCCCCAAGTTCAACGGTTTCAACCAGCACCGCTTCGGGATGCGAAGCACGCCGGGCCATTTCTTCAAGATTCTCACCCTTTTTTTCCCTGCAGGCGGCAAGAGCTGTCAGCACCAGCAACACCGCGATTATTCTGACTTTCATGATTATGGTTTTTCCGTGTTAGAGCCTTTTTATCAGTACCCTAAATTTATGAAAGAAAATCGGATTAACTATATGCTTAGTCGGGAAAAAATAATCTCAGCCCTGAAAGCCCCTGTACCATTATCCAATATTAACTACGGCCTCCATTTCCGATGCCGAATCTTCCATGCTTTCAAGCAGTCTGATCTGTGCCCTGGCCCTCCTCAGGTTGTGCCCGGTGTCGTGAACCCTGTAATAGACATCCCCTTCAATATAATCGGCCAGGAACCTTAACGCCTGCTCGTAGGTGAGCAGTCGAGGTGCAAATGGAAGCCATCTGATCTCCGTTTCTGTCAGTATGTTGCGTGTCTCGCCCATGAAGCCCCTTGTCCATGCCCTGTATAAAGGCAGACTTAAACCGACGGTTGCGGTATCGGCGGCATCCTCTTCGCCGGTATTGGCTGCAGTGCGTATGGCGTCACCGAAGTCGTAGTGCACATACCCCGGCATTACGGTGTCGAGATCGATAAGGCATAGCGCCTTGTTGTTCAAATCGAGCAAAACGTTGTTGAACTTTGTGTCGTTATGGGTTACCCTGAGCGGTATGGCTCCTTCGTGTCCGAGATTTGCTATTGCATGCATCCCGCCGGCCCTGCCAAGTATTTTCTCGGTCTCGTCCCTCACTGCGGCAGCACGGCCGGCAACATCGCGCCTCACGCTCTCAATGAACCGCTCAATACGCAGCGGTGTGTTGTGCAAGTCCGGAATGGTTTCACCTACGGCAGCGC
>VGGM01000357.1 GCA_016868515.1 Bacteroidota bacterium
CGAATCCGGCCCTGTACATCAGCCGCAATTGTCTCCTTGTTGATTCGCTGTACGGGAAAATATTGTATTCAATTCCGGGCAAGAGACTGAACTGCAGGTCGCTGTTTCCGTATGATGATGATCCGACTGAAACCGATCCTCCGTACGACCAATGGTTGTTGATTGCCCAAACATTCAGGAAGTCCAGCTCTTTTCCCTGGTTCAGGCTTGTGACCACTGATTCGCCGAGGTCGAATTTATCATCGCCCCGGTCGTAGCTTAGGCTTAATTGAGTTTTTACCTTTTCAGTGATCCTGTTTGCCGAAATGCTGGAGAAGATATTGCTCGACTTGTATGATTTTTGTCCCTGCAGGAATCCGCCGACACTTGACCTGAATACCCAGCTGTTCCACTTGTCGCCGGCCACGGTTTCAGTTACCGGCATAGTGAACCTAACGTCGAAGTAGGAGGCAAGAGGTGTTTTGAGTACATACCTCATAAGTCCCATTTTCAGTGCAGCAACCTCCTTCTTCCTGCTTGAATCTTCGGTATCGTCGGGGCTTGTGTTTACAACAAGAGTGTCGGTCATTCCCGAGAACTCATGCTGCCCTACAATGAAGTAGGTGACTTCACCGCCGCCTGAACCGGTTCGCCGGAAGGAGGAGATTATATAGACGTGAGCGTCTCTGATGTCACGCACATAGTTAACGAAGGTTATCTCCTTCCTTATGTAGTCATTTGATTCCATGAACACCTTAAGGGCGTCCTTGCGAATGGTGTCCTGTGCAGCCGGCTGCTCCTGGCTAAAAAGCGACGTTCCTGCCAGCAACAGTGCTGCAGCAATAATTGATCTTTTCATGGATTTGCATTTATATGGGTTTTGCAATGCGAAATTAACTGTTAAACTAAACTGGTAGTTGTTTATTGTGTAATTAACAAAACTTTAACCTGGTGTGAAATGGAAACAGGGCCACAAGTGGTTGCGGCCCTGTTTGTTGGAAAACTTAAACTGTGTTGTGGTTGTTAACCGGGCGTTAACCCGTTTTCTGTCATAGTCCACCAGCTTCCGCCCGGCTCCGACTTGTGGCGACTGGAACCGGATGGGTAGCTGATAAATGGTTCGATCTTTTCATCGAGATAAATACTTTGTCCTTCGGGAATATAGACTCTTACCCTTACCATTGAACCATTCCACCTCGTTTTACCGGGAACCGGGAAGAATGTGCCGAGGGCCAGGGTATCGTTGCGGAAGGAGTAATCGTAGCTGATTCTTCCGGCATTGTCATCGGCAGTCTCCCTGGTATGGCCGTGACTGTATCTTGTAACCTCTATCCGGGGCTTTTCCTGGTCAGTGCTTCTTATCTTTACGATTGGTGAACAGAAGAGGTCACCTGCTTCGGTTCTGTAAAGCCAGAATATATCATCGAAGGGAACAGGAATCTTCTTATCATAGCTGCCGGGCGCCATTTCTCTGCCGGCGGTGACAACGAGAGTGTCTGATACCGCTTCAATCTCTGTCACTTCGGTGTAACGCCCCGACTCGGCAAAGCTGATTCCCTGGCTGAAGAGGATCATTGTAAGGGCCACGGCCGAAACTACCCACATCACCAGTGCAGTAATGCTTATCACTCCATCTCTCGCTTTAAACCGGAATATCATCCTTATGCCCCAGTATGCAATTCCCAGCAGCGGCAGTGCAGTAACCATGATGCTGAGCGCGACAACCCATGGAACAGCACCTTGAGTGAAAATCACGGAGAAGAGTTCGGTGAAGTGGAACGTATCGGTCGATGCCGCTCCGGGGAGCCACGGACCGTAGTTGAACACCAGTGCCGAGATGATAAGGGCCAGCAGGGCGAAGCCTGCTATAACCAGGGAAGTTCCGACAATAATTGCAATTACACGCACCAGTATGACGATGAATCGTCCGAGTGCGCGGAAAACCTCATTGAGGGCGCCACCAACCCTGTCGACTGCATCATTTCCGCCGGCGCCGCGGCCTCTTTTCCGACCGTGCGCCAAAGGGCTGTAGCGGTGGCCGCACAGCTCCCTCTTCCTGACTTCGGTTGAGGCCACCGGCAGGGCCACCCAGAGGGCGATGTAGATAAAGAAGCCGAATCCATAGAAGATGGTGGTGAGGATAAAAATGAGCCTGAACCACACGGGGTCGGCATTGAGGTAACTGCCAATACCACCGGCCACACCTGCAATGATGGTTTCGTCGGGGTCGCGGTAGAGCCTTCGCTGTGCAGCCGGCCCCGGTTCCCCCGGAGCATCGTCATAACCGTCGTCGATATCTTCGGGCCTTCCCATTACCGATATTACTTCGTTTACGTCGTCGATGGTGACTATGCCGGTAATGCCCCGGCGCCCCTGCAGTATCTCAGCAACGCGGGCCTCGAAGTCGTCGACGGCCTCACTGCCGCCGGGGATGTTGCGGAACCTGGTGTTGACCGCCTGGAGGTAGTTGCGCAGTTTTTCGAATGCATCATCGTCGATCTGGAATACCACGCCTGTGATATTGATATTGATTGTCTTTTTCATTGTCTTACCTTTTCAGAGTTTCATGGTTCCTATTTTCTGATACGATTTACCGATTCAACGAGTTCGTTCCACGACTGGTTTAGTTCCTTCAGGTACGCCCGGCCGCTTTCTGTCAGTTCGTAGTATTTGCGGGGCGGACCCTGCTGCGACTCCTCCCATCGGTAGCTGAGCAGTCCGGCATT
>VGGM01000358.1 GCA_016868515.1 Bacteroidota bacterium
TAGGAGGATAGAGGGTCGTACTATAACTGTACGGTCAAAACCGGTACCGGCTAGCTCCATTTCCATCTCACCCTTTATACGCAGGTAGTAGTTGCGCGACCGGGTGTCTGCCCCTATTGACGATACAACGGCAACAGAACTGACGCCATTATCACTGGCAGCGCGCGCAATGGCCGCCGGAACATCCCTGTCGGCAACCTCCATGGCCTTTACCGAGCCGGCCTTCTTTATGGTTGTACCCAGGCATATGAATAGATCGTCGCCGGTAAGCTCATCTCTGTAAGAATCTGTGTCAGCAATATCTGTTACGTGTATTATTTGCTTTTCATGCTCCGGGCCCGGATGGCGCCTTACAAAAACCTTAACCTTTGAATACCTGCCGTCGGCCAGCAGCTGCCTGACCAGTTCCGAACCGGTCAACCCCGTTGCACCAAATACTATTGCTGTTTTACCTTCCATGTTCAACTCTTTAAATTGGGAACAATTTACGAAGAAATAAGTTGGTAACGGACAGAACCCGGCCTCTCTATTTTGAGCCCGACAGGGTTCCCCAAAACATTAAAATTAAACACCGGAGAAATAAAATGGGTGAAATATTTTGAAAAAAGAAATCAAACACATTACTTTGCACTTCAAAGTACTTTCAATTAACATATATGGAAAAGACCAGTCAGCATCTTGAGGATCTGAAGACCATTAAGAGCATTATGGAGCAGTCGTCTCGGTTTCTCTCCCTCAGCGGGTTATCGGGAATATCGGCAGGGCTTTTTGCCATTGCGGGGGCAATAGCAGCCAGGCTGATAATAAAAGGGTCTGTTACCAATGCATGGGGATACAGCAAGGCAATATCGCAAACCGAAAGCGAAGGCAATACAATAGCCCTGCTGCTTCTGACGGCAGGCCTTGTACTCGTACTTGCTGTTTCATCGGCTTTGTTCTTTTCGTACAGGAAGGCAAGGAAAAGCGGACAGAAAATCTGGACTCCGGCAAGTAAGCGACTGATTATTAACCTTTCTATCCCCCTGGCTGCCGGCGGACTGTTTATACTACTCACCCTGGGTCAGTTACCCGGAAGTATTATTGCTGCGGCAACACTTATTTTCTACGGACTGGCGCTGGTAAACGCAGGCAAGTTCACCTTTGGCGAAATATACTGGCTTGGAATAATGGAGATTGTGACCGGACTGCTGTGCCTTGCCATTCCCGGTTATGCATTTGTGTTCTGGGTGTCCGGTTTTGGCATTTTGCACATGGGATACGGTACATTCATGTATTTCAGATACAGATGAAAGATATTTTGGCAAATCTCGACAAGGCGTTTGAGAGTCGCATCAGGCTGGGTATCATGTCGGTGCTGATGATAAATGATTCGGCAGATTTTATAACTCTGCGCGAGTTGATTGACGTATCGGACGGAAACCTTGCCAGTCATCTCCGCACCCTGGAAGAAGCGGGATACATATCAATTGAGAAACGGTTTATAAATAAGAAACCCAACACCTCATATTCAGCAACTCCGAAAGGATCAGAGGCATTCAGGAATCACCTGGCAAATCTCGAAAAGTTAATTTACAGACAATAATTTTTTTATCAATTCACTTTGAAATACAAAGTATAAATAAAGATGCAAAATGGAAAACGAAAACATTAAAAAAGAGATGTGGTACCAGTCCGTCACCATTAAGATGGTAATTCTTTCGATGATAGGCCTGGGGCTGCTGATACCATTGCAAATGGTAAAGATGGTGATAAAGGAGCGTGCGCAGTACGCTGAGGAGGCTCGTATTGAGATCGGCAACCTGTGGGCTGCATCTCAGACAATTACCGGTCCTGTTCTGAATGTCCCCGGTTCCAGAATAATTTCTGAAGACGGGAAAACAATAACCACAACCCTGCATATTCTGCCGGAGAATCTTAAGATATCGGCTGTGGCCAGTCCGGAAATCCGATACAGGGGGATTTACGAAACGGTTGTGTATGATTCTGAGGTTGAAGTCGCCGGCAATTTTGTTATTGGTCAGTATGCCGATACCGACGGATACACTTATGACTGGAAGCGCGCCTATTTTTCGCTTGGGGTTTCGGACAACAAGGGATTAAAGGATATGATTATACTGATCTGCGACGGATTATCGGTTGAAGCTGAGCCTGGCACGGTGCAGACAGACGTATTCCAGAAAGGGATATCGTTCCCTTTTCCGATCTCCGGCGTTGAAGAGTTCAGGGGAGATTTCAGCCTCAACTTCAAGCTTAAAGGGAGTGAGGGACTGTACTTTGCACCTGTCGGCAAAACAACATCGGTGTCACTCACGTCGAGCTGGGCGGCACCCTCTTTCCAGGGTAATTTTCTTCCCAATGAAAGGGAAATAGGCGATAACGGATTTACTGCAGACTGGGTGGTAACCCATCTGAACAGGAACTTTCCGCAGGCATGGACAGGAGGCGGATTTTTGCCTGAGACAGATGCTTTCGGGGCAAAACTGATGCTGGAGATCGATCATTACAAGAAGACCGAAAGGAGCGCCAAGTACGGATTGCTGTTTATAATTCTTACATTTTTTGTTCTTGTTATAGTCGAAATACGCTCTTCTCAGAATATCAGCATCTTTTACTATGTACTTGTGGCCTTTGCCCTGATTCTGTTCTTCTCGCTGCTCAGCGCCCTCAGCGAGCACACCGGTTTCAGTCCGGCATATCTG
>VGGM01000359.1 GCA_016868515.1 Bacteroidota bacterium
GAAGCAGGGCAAATGCGGCAGCGGTACCCCCGGCCAGCAGGCTCAGTCTCTTCATAAAGCCACGGCGGTCGATGGTTCCCTGCCTGTAATCCTTAACGAGTCTGTCGATTTTTCTGTTCATCTTGTATCGGTTTGATTGGTTTTACTCTCTGGTTTCCATTTTTCCGCCGGCATGCCTGGCGAACCGTCCCGCTGTCCCGGGGTGCACATTGTCGTGCCGTGGCCATGGCCATCCGCCGAACTGTGTGGCCCGGTAGTCGGTGAAGGCCTGTCTTATTTCATCTTCGGTATTCATCACAAACGGGCCGTACTGAACCACCGGTTCGCCAATAGGCAGCGCCTGCAGCACAAGCATTTCACTTTCGGCGGAACCGTTGGCAATTGCCACGGGGATATCGCATTGCGCCCTGAAGGAGACAGCCTGCGTAAGCTTTGTTCCGGCAATGGTTAACCCGCTGCCGCTGAAGAAGTATATTGTGCGACGAACCCCTTCAGATGCCGGGGGAATGGTCCATTCGGCTTCCGGTTCCATTCTGACGGTCCATATTCCAACCTCATTTGCCGGGTCGGCGGCCCATGAATCGGGGGCAGGCGGCGGGGCCACGGCATCGCCAAGGGCCCCGGCTACGAGCCTTACCCTTGTATGGCGCCCCGATTTGTCGGTAAAGAGCGCTTCGGGTATGGTGTCGGCCCATAACATGGCAAAGTGCGGGTTGACCATTTTGTTACGGCGTGGCAGGTTGAGCCATATCTGGAACAGTTCGCAATGGTTCGGGCGATCGGAATGAACCAGCGGGAACATCTCAGAGTGCTGTATGCCAGCGCCGGCGGTCATCCACTGCACGTCGCCGTTGCCGTACCTGCCGGCTGCGCCGAGCGAGTCGGAGTGGTCGACGAATCCGTTGCGGACAATGGTTACCGTTTCGAATCCGCGGTGGGGGTGAACCGGAAAACCTGGCACAATATCGCCGTGGTACATCCGCCAGCCGTCGCGGGGTGTGAAGTCGCTGCCGATGTTACGTCCCCGCAGCAATGCCGGGTCTGGGCCCATGGAAGCGTTTCCCGCAGGATAGCGGTCGTCGTGGTGTACGCAGAAAATAAACGGGTCGTAGGTGTCCCAGTAAAAACCGAGCGGACGTGTTGCGAACGTTGGATTATGCATGACAAGCCATTTTTGCCCAGGCGCCGGCCCGGATTTCTTCTCCTTCTTTAAGTGGCCCTTTTTCCCCCTCAACGTAAAACCCTTCAGGGGGGAGCACGAGGATACCACCCTTCTTTCTCAGCCTTTCGGCAATCGGATTGGCGGCATACCCGCCGGTGTCGACAATCATACGGAAGAGCCTTCCCCTGATATCTTCGCTTTTAACACGGGTGTCGAAAGCTGCCACTGCAACATCGTTCAGCACTCCGTCGGGTATACCTTCAAGGAACTTCATTATGGCAGGCGTTGGCCGGAAGCCCCGTGTGGGAGACCCCACAATAAGGAGTGAAACCTGCTGAAGACCGATGCCGCCGGCTTCGGTAACCTTAACCGTCTCTGCCCGGCACTTTTCGATTCCGCCGGCAATTGCCAGGGCAATCTTTTCGGTGTTCCCGAATTCAGAATCGTAAACAATCAATGCCCTCATAACCGGTTGGTATTTAGTTCACATTCTGTTACTTTCCCCAGCCTGACGGTTTCGACCGGCAGATGGTAGTCATAAAGATAAGTAAAGAAACCTGAAAACAGACCGGAACAGATGCAATAATATTACAGGGTGCTGTCGATAAAAATAACAAATAGTAAGATCAAATCCGGAAATATTATATTATTTCGGGAATGTAAGCCGAAAACATTTACAAAAACCTACGAGACAAGTGTTAAGGTTGTTAACAGGAGTAATTTCCGAGAGTTTATACTATGATTTTGTATTCCGGTAATCCTATACTGAACCCGATTGAACCTGATGGTGTTTCCGGTCACGAACCGACTGGAGCGCTTCCTCTATTATTTGATAAGTTTATGAAAGCGAATCAGTCATGAAATACTCAAAGTTCATTCTGTGGTTCCTGTTACTGATAGCTGTTGTGGCAGTCTCATTACTGGTCATTGAGAGTCCGGACAAAGCGACAGCCAGAATCCCGGCAGTGGAGGATAGTCGAACGGAGCCGCTGCTTGTGCTTGGTATTGAATGTGTTGCAGACGGATATCCCAACACCGGTGTGGACGAAGAAGTTCATTTATACACCGGTTTCAGTTTAGTTTACAGTGAGGAGTTTGAGCAGGCGGCCTGGGTGGCATATATACTGCGGCGCGACCAGGTTACAGGTGGCGGAGAGGATCGGACAGATGATTTCAGGACTGACACCACCATTCTTACGGGTTCGGCCGCGCCGGCCGATTACCTGCGCAGCGGTTACGACCGCGGCCACCTGGCACCGGCCGCCGACATGAAGTGGTCGCCGGCAGCAATGAGCGAGTCATTTCTGATGAGCAATATGAGTCCGCAGCAGCCCGGCTTCAACAGGGGGGTGTGGAACAGGCTTGAGGCCAGGGTGCGTCAGTGGGCTGTTGAGAACGACAGCATACTGGTTATAACCGGCCCTGTGCTGAACGGTATTGATACTTTTATCGGCGAAAACAGGGTAGGGGTGCCAGGGTATTATTACAAAATAGTGGCCGACATATCGCCGCCCGATTACAAAATCATAGCCTTTT
>VGGM01000360.1 GCA_016868515.1 Bacteroidota bacterium
CGCCTGCTGTCATCGCATAGGGTACGCTCCACAGACGCGACGAACCCATGTTCTGCCAGGTGCCGTTGTTGATCTCGGTCTTTATGAACTTCGGTGTAACCGTCCAGTCGATATCGGCAAAGGTGGTAGCCGTACCCGATATCTTCGTGCCTTTTCCCGCAACAAGGGTGAAGAGTCCCGTGCCATTGGTTGTCACCCCGGCATGTTCCTCGTACCAGAAGATGGTTCCGCCCGTGCTGTCGGACTGTATGGTTATACGCACAGGCAGCGACTGGTTTCGTATCGGTTCGCCGGTACCATTGACGGCCAGCGCCTGGTAGGTAAATCCCTGCGGGGTCTGGCCAAGGGCGCGGGGAAAGACAAAGGACAAAAGACAAAAGACAAAAGATAAAAGATAAAAGACAGAAGTGCAGCGTGCGATGCACACGACCGGATGGGATAATCGTTGTTTCCATATGATCAGTTTTTGGTCAGGCTTAATGGTTTGAAAATTAGGTAACAAGCAAGTTACGAACTGATAATCCGCAAAGCAAATTTTTTTGACGAACGGAGCAAGTTAGGGCACCAATAGTATGTTTGCCGCGAGGAGGGATAAAGAAGAAAGGAGAAAATTACTTTGGAAGAGCGACTGCTATCTCAAAAACATTTTCGATGAAGAATAGCGAGAAGTAGGATATCACTCCGGCAATAACCGGTGTGGCTACCCATCCCAGGGCTATCCCGCCCAACATTCTGTAGTTCATATTTCGGGCACCCTTGTAGAGTCCAATACCCATAATTGACCCGATCACTACCTGTGAACTGGACACGGGAACAAGCGGGATTGATGGCAGACCCATGCCGTTAAGCAGATTAGAAAGTGCAACCGATGAGAACAGGAAAAGAACAAGTGACTGAGAGATGACAACCACCATTGCCGCCTCGGAACTAAGCTCGAATATTCCCGATCCGACAGTCTCCATAACCCTTTTGGAATAGGTTATTATTCCGAGCGCAATGGCAATTCCTCCCAGCAGGAAAAGCTGTTGACCCGAGCCAATTGCAACGAACCCAAGATCGATTACAGGTAAATCAATCGCCGGGACGAAAACTCCCATTACGTTGGCTATATTATTGGAACCAAGGCTGAATGCCCCGAAAGCACCGGCAATGATCAGACCGTTCCTGATGTACGATTCGAATCTTATCATGTGTATCCCTGCTCTTCTTTTATACCATTTCAGGAGCATATAGAGCAGGACTGCGAATGTGCCTCCCAGGATCGGTCCCGATATCCAGGTCGTGACTATCTGCGTAAGGGTTTTTCCATCGGTTGCATTACCAGTGTATAGGTTCCATCCTATGATGGCCCCCACTATTGCCTGGGTGGTTGAAACAGGCAGAGACGATCTTGTCATTGAATATACGGTTATGGCAGCAGCAAGGGCAACGGTAAATGAGCCTCCTATTGCGTTTACGGCGCCAAGTTTGCCAAGGGTGTCAGATGTTCCTGACCCCTGGAGGAATGCTCCAAGTATTACAAATACTGACGCAATTATTGCTGCCTTGCGGAATGTCACCATCCTCGAGCCGACTGCCGATCCGAAGATGTTCGCGGCATCATTGGCGCCGAGTGACCATCCGAGAAAGAGGCCGCTGGTTATGAAGAAGGCTATCATGGGTTGCGGGTTAAAGGATTACTTTAATGGCCATTCCGGTAAGCAGGTCGGCAACATCCTGAGCGCGGTCGGATATGCTTTCGATATGATGAAGGACATATCGTAAGTGGGCCTTTTTGGCGAGTTCCAGGTCTGGCATCCTCTGAAATATCTTCGTCTTTATCTCGGTTGAAAGCTTATCTGTTTCATCTTCAAAGAAATATACCTTAATAAGTTTATCACGTACAAGATATGGAGTAGTGAAATATGTCCTTATGGCCGGGATTAGCTCATCACCGGCGCTGGCCGATACCTCAACAAGCCTGAGGAAGTCATCCTTCAGCTCGTCGGGAATATCAGGAACCTCTACGTAGATTTCAGTAAGTGAATGCTTCGTGGTGTCAATTATCTCATCGGTACGGTCAAGTAACCTGAAAACTTCCACTCTGTCTTTCGGCAGTATAGAGTGCACGATCATGTCATTTTCAATCTCTTTTTGCAGTTTATCGGCCTTCTCTTCCAGCGCCTCAATTTTCCTCAGATGCCTTTCAAGTGATTCTCTATCGCCATGGAGGTAGCTTTTAACTCCTTCCCTGAATACCAGAAGGCCAACTTCCACATTATCGAGAAACTCGTCGAACTTGTTTATCAGCAGCCCGGTGGTGCGTGTAAAAAGAGCCATAACGGATATGGTTTTGGTTTGTAATACAAATTTAGAATTATTCAGTAGTGTCCCGTTAAGATCGAGACAATATTATATAATAAGTTAATAATAAATATGTTACAAGGGTTAAATTTTTCAACGATTTGAATTCTACATTTATGGCGAGATCATAACGATAATCGCCATGAATCAAGGGAAAACAGTCTTTGCACAACTTATGTCTATGATGCCAGAATACGAATTCGATAAATGTGTTGCCAGATATCAGGGTAACTACCGGGTTCGCAATTTCTCTTGCCGGGATCATTTTTATGTAATGTGCTTTGCCCAGCTTACCCAACGTGATAGCCTTCGTGATATTGAAAACTGCCTGAATGCAATCTCGAACAAACTTT
>VGGM01000361.1 GCA_016868515.1 Bacteroidota bacterium
TTAAGGAGGAATTCGACAGGAAATACAGGTATTTTCTGCAGGAACACTTTAACCGGAAATTTGCCGGACGAAGCTTCACCATAGAAACCGGAACAGAGGAGAGTGAACAACAAACTTCAGTCTACTATACTGATGAGCAGAAGTTTGCATACCTTGCGAATAAGAATCCGGCTCTGAAGGAACTAAGGAAGAGCCTGAACCTCGATTTTGAATAGAAATACTGATGGCTGATAAGGAAAACAATATGGATCTCGATCGCCGGCTCGCAGATTATGTATTGAACCATTCACATTCGATGCTCAGTGTAGTCAGCAGGAACTATGTTTATGAAAGGGTTAATGCAAGGCTTTGTTTAGCCCATGCCGGCAATCGTAATGATATTGAAGGCAAAACCCTTGAGGAAGTATGGGGAACGAAGAACTTCCTTCAGAATATCAAACCAAGGGTAGACAGATGTCTTCAGGGAGAAACAGTTCTTTATGAGGCGGGTTTTGAAACTCCGGAAAAAGGTTACCGGTTGTATCAGGTTACACTACGTCCTTTCAACAAATCAGAGGGTGTGGTAACGCATCTGCTGGCTGAAAGTATTGATGTTACTGAGATCAGGGAAGCCGAAAGTGCCGTTCGCCAGATAGAGGAGGAATTCAGGAACCTGGAGAGAATGCTTCCCGTGGGTTTTCTGAGGACTGAGAATGACGGCCGGTTAATACATATGAACCCGGCCTGCAGGGAGATACTCGGCATCCCGGATGACTTCATTACAGATGATCTGAATTTCGGGAACTTATACGCCGATATATCGCTCTTCGGTATCCATACCGGGTTGCTTGAAGAAAACCCGACCAGATCCCTTGGACGTACAAGACTAAAAACACACCAGGGGAAGGAGATATCATGCAGACTGACCGGATACCTTGTAAGAAATACCGGCGGATCGGTATCACATATTGACTTTGCTATTGAAGATGTTACACGCGAACAATACCTCGAGGACCGGCTGGTCCACGCCCGGAAACTTGAAACAGTAGGTGCTCTGGCTGGAGGAATAGCTCACGACTTCAACAACATCCTGGCCGCAATTTTTGGTTATGCCGAGATGTCTGTTAACGACCTCCCTGAAGGATCAGCTTTATCGGAGAACATGAAGAAGATTATCTCTTCTGTATCCAGGGCAAGATCGCTGACGCGGCAGGTACTCACCTTCAGCAGACATATAGAACAGGAGAAAGTTCCGGTTGATCCCTGCAGGGTGATTACGGAAACAATTAACTATGTAATGGGTTATCTCCCTGAAGGAATTGAGATAGAGAACAATACATCGGACAACTGCAGACTGGTTTACGCTGATCCCACACAACTCTTCAGGGTTTTCCTGAATCTTATCAACAATGCAATTCAGGCGATGGAACCGTCTGGCGGTAAACTGACGATATCACTTGAGGTCCGGAATTTCACAGGAGACAACAGACAGTCTGTTTCGTATATTTCCGGCGAGCATGTATTGATTACCTTTTCTGATACCGGCAGGGGTATGGAGAAGGCTGTCCTTGAAAGGATATTTGAGCCCTTCTTCACAACACGCGACATTGGCAAAGGTACAGGTCTTGGTCTTTCAGTAGTACATGGAATTATATCTGAACTCGGTGGTGAGATAGATGTAACAAGCCAGCCGGGTGCTGGCTCTTCCTTCACCCTCAGTATACCATCATTTGATTCCGAGGGGAAAGCTGTTATTGAATCACTTCCCGAAAGACGCCTGCTGGTTATTTCAGATAACATTTATGAATCGGGGATGTTATGTATGGGACTTGAGAACTCGGGCTATACACTTACCCATGCCACATCGGCCGATGGTTTGCTAAATTGCCTGAGGAAAAAGAATTCAATACCGGACCTGATAGTCCATATTGATGGTCTTCCCGATTTCCCGGCTAATGATCTTCTCCTTTTAATTGAACGTACAGGCATTAATCTTCCGATATTAGTCATAACTGGTGAACAGGATTTGATTTCAGGTGAAAGATTCTTAAATTCGCTCCATAGAGTACAGTTCCTTATTAAACCCGTTTCACTCAGGGAAGTAAGAAACGCAGTTGAAGTGATCCTAACTGGCAAATAATATATTATGTCTGCAATTTTGATCATTGATGATGAATCCGAGATAAGGGAGATGCTGCGGACCGTTCTGCAGCGCAACAAGTTCACGGTAATTGAGGCTTCCAATGGCAAGGAAGCTCTGGCCAAATTCAAACCTTCCCTGGTCGATTTTGTAATAACCGATATACTAATGCCCGAGGAGGATGGGCTTGAGGTAATTATGAAACTGCGGCGACTTAAGCCCGGTCTGAAGATAATTGCCATATCGGGAGGTGGCAAGGCAGGGCCTGTAAACTACCTTAACCTTGCGGAGGCTTTGGGAGCCGATGCGGTTCTTGCCAAACCATTTTCACTTAACGATCTTGTTGCCATGATCAGGCAGATGGAGGGCTAAACTAATTTATCCCATGTTTGTTATAATATTTGGTACAGTACTAACCGCACCAGGCAAGTCAGAATAAAAATATCTTTGATTATAAACACTTTAACCTGATTAATTCATAAACCCAAAATTAATCACAATAATACGGTTTTACAACTCTACGATGGACTAACAAGGAGTTTTGTTTTGGATTTCTGTTTGTGATTTG
>VGGM01000362.1 GCA_016868515.1 Bacteroidota bacterium
TATGATATCGAAATACTTTCTCATTCCTATCACATCAAGCGTTCGCTCAACTGCATCACGATGCCCCCCGGTTCCGACCGACATGGGCAGAATACCATGGTATTTCCTGGCGATTGCAACCACCGGTTCAACGGGTGGTACAAGGTTCTGAACCTTTAGGAACTCTTCAAGCTTGACCTTAAGGATCTCTTCGACGGTTACCTTTCCTTCAATATTGTTTACTCTTATGAGCTCGGCTGCTATATCCCATCCGGGAGTTCCCATGTGTGCACGGAGGAACGCGGAGTCGATAGTTGCATTGTATCTGGCCATGGTGTTCCGCCAGGCACTGAAATGAAGAGGCATTGAATCGGCAAGCGTGCCGTCGAGGTCAAAAATAAGTCCCTTTATGCCTGGTTTAATATCGTATTTCATACTTTATGATTAAAACTGCAAATGTATGTAAAGTAAGCCCACAACAGGCGGGGATCTGAAAGAATTGTTGGCAAGGGCCATACAAACAGGCAAACCTTTGGTTACCTTTGTTGTTTAACGATCATGAACAAAAACCACAAAACTATATATCTATGGCAAAGACAGCATTAAAGGGTAATCCTGTAAACACCAGCGGCGAGCTGCCGAAAAGAGGAGAGAAGGCGCCATCATTCAGGCTTGTTAAGTCAGACCTGGGCGAGGCAGGAATTGATGACTACAAGGGTAAAAAACTGGTTTTGAACATCTTCCCGAGTCTCGACACAGGCGTTTGCGCCTCTTCGGTAAGAAAGTTCAACGAGAAGGCGGCGGGCCTTGAGAACACAGTTGTACTGGCAATATCAAAGGATCTCCCATTTGCGATGGGCAGGTTTTGCACAACTGAGGGGATCAATAATGTTGTAACTCTTTCAGGTTTCCGCGACAGCAAATTCGGTAAAGCTTACGGTGTTGATCTGGTTGACGGTCCGCTGGCAGGTCTTTATGCACGCAGCGTGGTGGTTACGGATGAAACAGGCAAGGTTGTTTACACCCAGCTTGTTCCCGAGATCACACAGGAGCCTGACTACGACAAGGCTATTGCAGCGCTGAAGTAACCGCTAACCATCAGATTCTTACTACTTCTTACCCTATCACTCGGAAGAACAGGGTAGCAAGGAAGCCGCCAAGGGCCGACAAGCCGGTCACCGAACCTCCTATATGGAATGCTTCAGGGAGCATTGTCTGAGCTATCATTGTAAGCATTGCCCCGGCCGCCATACCGTCGATAAGGGCATAAATACCCGGAGATACGTTTTCGAAGAAGACGTTGCCCGCGAAGGCTCCTATTCCTGTGATTACCATAATTGATGTCCACATCATAAGTATTTTGAAGCTTGACATCTTCTGTTTCTTCATGCCAACAGAACTCGACAATGCTTCAGGGAAGTTTGACAGGAAAAGGCCGGCCATCAGGGACAGACTGACCTTACTTTCAAGAAGCAGGCTGGAACCTATGACTATAGATTCGGGTATGCCATCGAGCAGTATGCCGAGCCATATGGCCATTGGCGCATTCCCGTGCTCCTTAATCTCGGCGTGAATATCAGCATCGTTGACAGATGATCGCTTCTCAACGAAATGATCGAGGGCTTCAGCATACCAGGATTCTGCCTTATCCTTATCTATGTCCTCCCGCATCTCCAGGAGTTTTATCTCGTCGGAGACCATCCTCCTAAGGTCGGCAGCCAGCACAGGATTGGCTTTCAACAGATTATCCATTGCCTCCTTTGTTACCACCCAGAGGTGCATATCGTCCTTTACCACCACTGTATAATCGTGTGATTTACCGGTAAGAAGCTCGGTGATGCCATAGGTATCGTTGGCCGAGAGTATTGATACGACCTGATTGGTATTGTCATCCATTACAATTGCTGAACCCGATTCGATAAAGAAGAAGAGATCGCCCGGATCACCCTCGTGGACCATCATCTTACCTTGCCTGTAAGAGTACCTGTGGAGGTAAGGAAGTAAATGGTTGATCTGTGACGGGGGAAGTTTTCTGAACATACTCACCTTGCTGAGCCTTTCCATCAGTCTCTTTTGCCGGACACCCTGCTTCCTGGAAATGTGAGTAAGAATTGTAGCCGTTTTTCGAAGAAATCCGCCCTGACTGTTCACTAATGAGTTCAGCAGCGAGAAGAAGATACCGCCTGCTACCATGCCTGCTGCCAGGGGATAGAACTGGCCATGCTCGACCGACTCGGCCACAAGGTCGATTGTGAGTGCAGCCAGCAGGGCTCCGGCACCCAGAGCCATCATTGACGCGAGTACCACCGGTTTGGGCGTCCACCTGAATGACAGCATTGCTCCCAGCGGAAGGGCTGCAGCGCTTAAGAGTCCGAAAATGAAAGCATCGAGTGAGATCAGGCCTGTCATAATAGGGTAAGTATTTTGTAATAAGGTAATCAAAATTAATAATTGTGATTCTAATGCTCACTTATTTGAATATTTACTTACCAACCGGTTTTTAACCGTGATGAATCAGGAACCTCTACCGGTATGATTTCAATTTACATTCTTTTCCTATATTTGTAAACGGCAATAATTGAAGTGAGAAGAAGAGCTTTTATATCGGCAATACCGGTTCTGGTTTCATGGGTGATAATATTCCTTCACGACGTGATTCCACACAACCATCAGGCAAATAAGGCCCCGGAATGCAAATCGGT